>NZ_VDEV01000026.1:0-181419 GCF_006151685.1 Arthrobacter sp. BB-1 | reverse complement strand
TGGGTGCCGGACCGTCGTCGTGCATCCCCTCGGCTGAGTCCTGCGTCCCCATCCCCTTGGAGTTCCTGTCCGGATATGCAGGGCTCCCGGCCCCGGAAGTCCGGATATCCGGACGAAAACTCCACGGGTTAGATGGGTTTGCTGCCTGCGGGCGGCAGGTTCGGGTTCATGTCCTCGAGATTCGGGTCCTCCGCCGTCCATACCTGGATGATGGCCCAGGCGACGGCGGCCAGCGGCACGGAGAGCACGGCACCAACGATGCCGGCCAGGATGGTCCCGGCTGTCAGGGCCATCAGGATCACCAGTGCGTGGAGCTGCAGGGACTTTCCCATGACGATGGGCTGCAGGAGGTCGCCCTCAAGCTGGTTGACGGCGATGACCACGGCCACCACGATCAGGGCAACCACCGGCCCGTTGGCCACCAGGGCCACCAGCGCCGCGAGAATGCCGGCCACTGTGGCGCCCACCAGTGGGACGAAGGCGCCGATGAAGACAATGATGGCCAGCGGGATGGCCAGGGGCACCTGCATGATCAGCAGCGCCGCTCCGATGGCCACCGTGTCCACCAGCGCCACAGTGGCGGTACCGCGGACGTAGCCGCCGAGCACCTCGAGGGTGCGGCGGCCCACGCGGCGCAGCTTGGCTTCACGGGCCCCGCTGAACGGGCGGAGGAAGAAGTTCCAGATCTTTTCGCCATCCTTCAGGAAGAAGAACAGGATGACGATCATGAGGCTGGCCCCGGCGATGAACTCGGTGACCACGGACAGCCCGGTGATGGCGCCGGAGCGGACCTGGCTGCTGGCGGCGAAGTCGATGATGCCCTGCCGGGCCTGGTCCAGCTGCTCCTGCTCGAGGGGGACGGGTCCGGTCAGGAGGAACTTTTCCAGCTCATCCAGCCCGGAGGAGGCCTGCTGCGCGAGCTCGCCCCACTGGTTGCGGACCGAGAAATAGATGACGGTGGAAACCCCGCCCAGCACCAGCAAAAGGCCGATGAAGGCGATGCCCGTGGCCAGTCCTCCGCGCAGCCCCCGGCGCCGGAGCATGTTGACGAACGGGCCGATTGCGGCCGCCAGGATCAGGGCTATCAGGATCGGAATGACCAGGAGCTTGATCTGCATCAGAGCATAGACGGACACAACCGCCACGGTGAGGATCAGCAGGACCTGGGCGGCGCGGATGCCCACCCTGCCCAGGCCGTCACCCCAGAGCTCGGCGGGGGACTTGGTTTCCCTGGGCTTCCGGGCAGCCGGCGGGCGCTGGACCTCGCCGCCGGGCTCGGCCTGCGCAGCAGCGGCGGCGGCAGCCGCGGCAGCCGGGGATTGCGCCGCTGCCTCCTGCGGGAGCTCGTGGCTCACGTCGTGTTCAGTCAGGCGTGGTGATCGCGCCACGGGAACTCCTCATCGTCGGCGGGTGCCTGCCGCGCCGGGATGCCGGACAGGCCTTGCTACCTTCTCAGATAGTAAGCCTACTGATGGGTCGGGTCCGGATGAAACCCTGCAGGGACTATCCGGCAAGCCATTCGGCGCAGGAGTTCAGGTTCCGGCTCACGGTGGCAACAGCGGCCTCACCGTCACGGACCTCAATGGCATCAACCAAAACGCCGTGCCCCTCGTGCGGGCGGCCATCGAAACCCGCCCGGCGGTACTGCTTGAGGAGGTCCTGGTGGAAGGCGGCGCCGAAGCTGGCGTACAGCTCGTGCAGGAGGGGGTTGCCGGAGGCCTGGGCCACGCGTTCATGGAACAGCCAGTCTGCGCGCGCCCACGCCTCATAGTCTCCGGCGCTCCAGGCCTGGTCCCGATCGGTGAGCAGGGCACGCAGCGCTGCAACGTCGTCTGCCGTGGCATTCCGCGCTGCCAGCCTGGCCGCCTGGGTGTCCAGGCCCAGCCTGACTTCCAGGATGTGCTCCTCGGTGTGGTCCTTGTACAGCCGGCGCGCGGCGCCGGAAATCTCGCTGGTGGCGCGGACGTAGGTGCCGTCCCCGCGGCGCACCTCCAGCATTCCGCTGTGGGCAAGGGCCTTGACGGCTTCGCGGAGGGTCCCGCGCGAGACGCCGAGGCCGGCCATCAGCTCGGTTTCGGACGGGATGCGCTGGTGCAGTGGCCATTCGCCGGAGTGGACCATGGTGCGCAGCTTGGCGGTGACCTCGTCCGCGAGCGGCGGGCGGGCGGAAGGGCTCAGGGCCATGGCGGGCTACTTCCTTCCGACGGCGTTGGTCATGGCCTTGCCGGTGATCAGGTGCGCCACCACGATCTGGGCCAGCGCGAGGGCAAGGAGCAGCAGGAGCGGCAGGGTCCAGCCGCCGGTGGCGCTGTGCAGGAGCCCCATCCCGAACGGCCCGGCCGTAGCCAGGAGGTAGCCCGTGGACTGGGCCAGCGTGGACAGCGCGGTGGTCTCGGCGGTGCTCGCCCCGCTACGGCTGATCATCACCATCACCAGCGGGAAAATACCCAGGCCGAATCCCAGCAGGGCGGCGGGAACGGCGGCCAGCCCCACCGGCAGGACCAGCAGCAGCACCAGGCCCGCCACCATGGTGATGCTGACCAGGTAGAAGGCGGGCCTCAGCATCCGGGGCCTGGAACCGATGGCTATGAGCACCATGCCGGCCGGCACTGAGACCAGCTGCATCAGCCCGAACATCAGGCCGCTGTCCGATGCGCTCATCCCCATGGTGGTCAGCATGTAGGGGAACCAGCTCAGCAGGGCGTAGGCGAGCAGCGCCTGCAGCGTAAAGATCGCCGTGAGGAGCAGCCCCTTGCGGGTCCGCAGCAGCGGCCACGGGGAGACGCGGGCAGCGGCCCGGCGCGGGCTGTTGCGGTGGGCGTGCAGGGCCACGGGCAGGAACCCCAGGAAGGCCGCGACGGCGGTGATGCCAATGGCCCCGACGGCCGCCGATGGCGAACCCAGGGCGTGGGCCAGCGGAACCACGGCGACGGCGGTCACGGTGGCGCCGGTGGTCATGGTCACGGTGTAGACGGCGGTCATCAGCGAGGTGCGGTGGGCAAAGTGTTCGCGGATGAAGGACGGCATGGCCACGTTGCAGACGGCCAGGCCGGACATGCCCAGGACGCTGCCGGCCACCAGCATGCCCGTTGCCGGAATGCCGCGCAGGAGGAGCCCGCCCGCCAGCATGGCCAGGGCCGCCAGGATCGCCTTTTCCACGCCCAGGCGTCCGGTCAGCCAGGACGTGCCGGCGCCCGCCAGCGCAAAGCACAGCGTGGGAATGGAGGGGATGACCGCAGCCACCAGCACCCCATACCCGAGGACCGCCTGGAGGTCATGCAGCAGGGCGGACGCTCCGGTGATGCCCGCACGCAGGTTGAGCCCGATCAGCACCAGCGCAACAACGCCGAAAACGACGGCGGACCGCGGCTTGGTGCCGGTCCCGGCCGGGCGTTCGGCTGGGACGGCAGGGGCGGCGGCTGGGGCGGTCGGCGCGGTGGCCGCAGGCGCGGCGGCGGTAGGGGGATACGAGTCGGGCATCCACCAAGCCTAAAGGTTAGACGTTTGACGTCTGCGGTTTTGTGGGGAACCTCTCCCGGCAGTTAACCTTCGCGCAATAGAATCCGGTTACGGCACGCCGGGCCAGCCGGGCCCGGATCCGCCGCAGTGACGCGGAAGGACGGCCTGTTGTGGTGAGCCAACAAACGGAGATTGAAAAGAAGTACGACGTCGACGAGGACGCCGCGGTGCCTCCGCTGGAGAGCCTTCCCGGAGTCACCAGGGCCGGGCTTCCCCATACCGCGGTGCTGGAGGCCGTCTACTTCGACACCAAGCGGCACACGCTGGCGTCCCACCGGATCACCCTCCGCCGCCGTACGGGCGGTACCGACGCCGGCTGGCACCTGAAGCTGCCGCCGCTCGAAGACGCCGGCACCAAAGCGGAGCCCCAGCAGCGGCGGGAGCTGCACGCCCCGCTGGGGCAGCCTGACGTGGTGCCTGACAGCCTGCTGGCCCACCTTCAGGCGTACCTCCGGGGAGCGGCAGTCGCTCCGGTGGTCCGGCTGGAAACGAGCCGCACCACCCACGCCCTGTACGGCGAGGACGGCGTGCACCTGGCGGACCTCGCCGATGACCGGGTGACGGCCGAGCGCCTGCCCCACGGACGCAAAGGCGAAGCCGTGGGCAATGGGGAGAAGCAGCACTGGCGTGAATGGGAACTGGAACTCGTCCACGGCGAGCCCGGCCTCTTCGGCCCCGCCGGGGAGCTGCTGGCCAAGGCGGGAGCCCGTCCTGCCGGCCACGCCTCGAAGCTTGCCCGCGCACTGGGCGCCGCCGGCGCACTTCCGGACGCCGGCCCGTCCCAGGACGCGGGACCCTCCCGGAACGGAAGCACCCCCGCCCTGGCTGCCGGCAAAAGGGCCCCCGCAGCCGCCGTCGTCACTGCCTACATCAGCGGGCAGATCGGGGAGATCCTGGCCCAGGACCCGGGAGTCCGCCTGGAGGAGACCGAATCGGTGCACAACATGCGCTCCGCGCTCCGCAGGGTCCGCTCGGTGCTTGCCGCCTACCGGACGCTGTATGCAGCCGCTCCGGTGCGCCGGCTCCGCAACGAGCTGAAATGGCTGGGCCAGCTGCTTGGCGGGCCGAGGGATGCCGAGGTTCTGCTGGCCAGGCTCCGCGGGCACCTCGACGACCTGCCGCCGGGGGAAGGCGTGGACGATGTCAGGGGCAAAGTGGAGCACAAAGTGGGCGGCGCCTATGACGACGGGTACCGGCAGCTCCAGGAGGCGCTGCGCTCGAACCGCTACTTCCGGCTCCTCGATGACCTGGAGGCGTTCCGGGACAAGCCGCCGGTGCTTCCGGACGCGGTGGCACCCGGCCGGCGGGTGGCTGCAAAAGCCGTGGCCAAGGCGGCCAGGCGGCTGCGGCGCTCGCACAAGGCGGCAAAGCGGTCCCGCCGCGGAACAGCCCACGAAACCGCCCTCCACCAGGTGCGCAAGGACGCCAAGCGGCTGCGGCATGTGGCGGAATCTGCCGCCCTGGTCTATGGCAAACGTGCCGGCAAAGTGGCCAAGGCCGCGCACCGGCAGCAAAAGATCCTGGGCGATTTCCACGACGCCGTGATCGCCAGGGACCTGCTGGTTACCGTGGGTTCACGCCAGGAACCGACGGCGGCCGCTGCAGCCTATGCTGCATTGGAGGCGCGGGAGGACGGGCTGATCAGGAGTTCCGAGGCCCAATACCGGAAAGCCCACAAGAAGTCCCGCGACCGGCTGCGCCGCGGGGTGGGGTAAACGGCATTTTCGTTCGGCGCTACTTCCCCTGCCGCGCGGACAGCCGGGCCACGGCCAGCGCCAGCCAGAGCTGCACGCGGTCCGTGGTGACGGCGGGGTCGTACCCGGTCAGCTCCGTGATCTGGGCCAGCCGGTACCGGACCGTGTTCCGGTGCAGGGTGAGTTGCTCGGCCACGGCAGCCACAGAACCGTTGTTGTTGAGGTAGCTCTCCAGCGTGGCCATCAGCTCCGAACCGTGGGCGGCGTCGAAGGACCGGAGCGGGTCCAGGGACTCGTTGGCCATGTCCGCGAGGGGCACGTCCTCGCTGGCCAGGAGCAGCGATGTCAGGCTGAGGCGCTCCGGCTCGTTAACGGGCAGGCCGTGGCTCGCGGCGTCCCGGGCCTCGAAGTAGCTCCATCGCAGGCCGTTCGGCTTGGTGTACGCCCCGCCGATCCCGATCGTGGCGTGGATGCCGGCCTCTGCCAGGTGGTCGCTCAGCTTCCGGGCCAGGGCAGGTGCGGCGCCGCCGTCGTCATTGATGACCAGCACCAGGTCCTTGCCCACGACGGCGGCCACCGCCTTTTCCAGTTCGCGCGGCACCGAGGTGCTCACCAGGGCCTTGTTGTGTGCGGCCGAGACGGCCAGCAGCACCACGTTCTTCCGCGTGCTGTTGACGCCCACGCCGGCCAGGCGCCGCTGGGCCTCGCTGGTTTCCAGCGCCCCATGGATCACGTCCTCCAGGACCTGGCCGCACAGGGCGCGCTGGGCCTGGCGCTGCTTGACCATGTTGTTCAACTCCACGCTGATCAGGCTCTGGGCGTATCCGATGATGCCCGAGTCCTCGAAGGGCTGCCGGACCCACAGCGTGCAGGCATCGCGCCGGCCGGTAGGGACGGGGTAGGAGGACCAGGTGTCCGCGGAAGGGGAGTCGCCGCTGCTGTTGTAGAGCTGGGCCGTGAACTGGGTCAGGGCAACATCGGTGCGCAGCATGCTGCCCAGATGCTTGAGGAGTTCGCTGAGCCCGCCGCCGGTCAGCAGTGCCCGCGCCAGCACCTGGTGCCCGGCAATCAGCCGCTCGAGTTTGGCGTAGTGGTCCGCCGACTGGGCGTCGGCCACGAGCTTGCCGATGGCGATGAACGGCGTCTCGTAGGGAACCTCCACCACGGGCAGGCCCCACCGGTTCGCTTCCGCCAGGAGGGCCGGGGGAACCGTATCGTGGGACAGCCCCACACCGAAGCCGATGCCCACGGCGCCGGCCCGCTGCACCTGCCGGACAAAGCGCCGCTGCTCGGGGGCTGACCGCAGGCGCAGTCCGGTGGTGAGGATCAGCTCGCCGCCGTTGATGAACCGGTGCGGGTCCTCCAGCTCCGTGACTGCCACCCAGTTGATGTCCTGGTGCCAAGTGGTCTCGGCAACCCCGGCTTTGGACAGCTTCAGGGAGTTCACACCCAGCAGGGCGGCAAGGGAAATGGCCATGGATCAAGGATAAAGGGGCGCTGGGCAACCGCACTAAACAGTTCGGGGAAGGGTGTGCAGGTGGCTATTCACTGCGCAGGGGCGCTGGCATAGGCTCAAGGCAGTTCCATCCATCCGCTCCGGGTTCCGCCCGGACGCGGGTGGACCCTACGAAAGAGGTTGCACACCGTGGTCCAGACCTTGCAGAACTTCATCAACGGGAAGTTCACCACCCCCGCCGGCACCGCCCTGCTGGATATCGTGAACCCCACCAACGGGGAAGTGGTGGCACACGCGCCCGTCTCGGTGCAGGCCGACGTGGACGCCGCCATGACCGCAGCCAAGGACGCCTTCAAGACCTGGAAGCACGTCACCCCGGGGCAGCGCCAGCTGATGCTCCTCAAACTTGCCGACGCCGTCGAGGCCCACAGCGGCGAGCTCGTGGAAGCCCAGCACCGCAACACCGGCCAGGTGCGCTCGCTCATCGCCTCGGAGGAAATTGCCGCCGGTGCCGACCAGCTCCGCTTCTTTGCCGGTGCGGCCCGCATCCTTGAAGGAAAGTCCGCCGGCGAATACTTCGAGGGGCACACCTCCTACGTCCGCCGCGAACCCATCGGGGTGGTGGCCCAGGTTGCCCCGTGGAACTACCCGTTCCTGATGGCCATCTGGAAGATCGGCCCCGCGCTCGCCGCCGGCAACACCGTGGTCCTCAAGCCCTCGGACACCACCCCCGAATCCACCCTGGTCCTGGCGCGCCTCGCCGGGGACATCCTGCCGGCCGGCGTCCTGAACGTGGTGCTGGGCACCGGCGAGACCGGCGCCCTGATGGTGGACCACAAGGTTCCCGGCCTGGTGTCCATCACCGGCTCCGTCCGTGCCGGGATCGCCGTGGCGTCCGGTGCCGCCAAGGGCCTCAAGCGGGCCCACCTGGAGCTTGGCGGCAAGGCGCCGGCCATCGTCTTCAAGGACGCCGACATCAAGAAGAGTGCCGCGGCCATCGCCGAGTTCGCCTTCTTCAACGCGGGCCAGGACTGCACTGCCATCACGCGCGTGCTGGTGGAGGATTCCGTGCACGACGACGTGGTGGCCGCCATGGTGGAACACACCAGGACCCTGCGCACCGGCTCGCAGAACGACGAGGACAACTACTTCGGCCCGCTGAACAACATCAACCACTTCAACGCGGTGACCTCCGTGGTGGAGAACCTGCCCGCCAACTGCCGCATCGAAACCGGTGGCCACCGTGCGGGGGAGAAGGGCTACTTCTTCGAACCCACCATCATCACGGGCGCCAAGCAGACCGACGACATTGTCCAGAAGGAAACTTTTGGTCCCGTCATCACTGTGCAGCGGTTCAGCACCGAGGAAGAAGCTGTGGAACTGGCGAACGACGTGGACTACGCCCTCGCCTCCAGCGTGTGGACCACCAACCACGGCACGGCCATGCGCCTGAGCCGTGACCTGGACTTCGGCGCCGTCTGGATCAACACCCACATCCTCCTCACCGCCGAAATGCCCCACGGCGGCTTCAAGCAGTCCGGCTACGGCAAGGACCTCTCCATGTACGGCGTTGAGGACTACACGCGCATCAAGCACGTAATGAGTGCACTTGATGCATAACCCAGCCGCCCAACCCCCACTGCCCAGGCTTAAAAGAAAGGCCTTCCCATGACCACCACCGCATCAGACATCACCTTCCGCCTGGAGCAGAAGCGCCGGGTCCAGGCTGACTTCCCGGGGCCCAAATCGGTTGCACTGACCGAGCGCCGCAAGGCCGTTGTTGCCGCCGGCGTCGCCTCCGCCGTTCCCGTCTACGTTGCAGACGCCGACGGCGGCATCATCCACGACGTCGACGGCAACTCCTTCATCGACCTCGGCTCAGGCATCGCGGTGACCAGCGTGGGCGCGTCCGATCCCGCCGTCGTCGGTGCCGTCAAGGAAGCCGTGGAACACTTCACGCACACCTGCTTCATGGTCACCCCGTACGAGGGCTACGTGGCCCTCGCGGAGCAGCTGAACCGCCTCACCCCGGGCGACCACGAGAAGCGCACGGTCCTGTTCAACTCCGGCGCGGAGGCAGTGGAGAACGCCATCAAGGTGGCGCGCCTCGCCACCGGACGCGACGCCGTCGTCGCCTTCGACCATGCCTACCACGGGCGCACCAACCTCACCATGGCGCTCACCGCGAAGGCCATGCCGTACAAGACCAACTTCGGCCCGTTCGCGCCCGAGGTCTACCGCATGCCCATGAGCTACCCGTACCGCGAGGAAAACCCGGAGATCACCGGTGCAGAGGCCGCCAAGCGCGCCATCACCATGATCGAGAAGCAGATCGGCGGGGACCAGGTGGCCGCCATCATCATCGAGCCCATCCAGGGTGAGGGCGGCTTCATCGTCCCGGCCGAAGGTTTCCTGCCGGCACTGGCCGCCTGGGCGAAGGACAAGGGCATCGTCTTCATCGCGGACGAGGTCCAGTCCGGCTTCTGCCGCACCGGTGAGTGGTTCGCCGTCAACCATGAAGGCGTCGTTCCGGACATCATGACCCTGGCCAAGGGCATCGCCGGGGGCATGCCGCTCTCCGCCATCACCGGCCGGGCAGACCTGCTCGACGCCGTCCACCCGGGCGGCCTGGGCGGCACCTACGGCGGCAACCCGGTTGCCTGCGCTGCCGCACTGGCGTCCATCGGCTCCATGGAGGAATACGGCCTCGCTGCCCGGGCCCGCCACATCGAGGACCTGGCCACCGCCCGCCTCCGCGACCTGCAGGCCGAGCTGGCCGGCTCCGGTACCGCCGTGATCGGCGACGTGCGCGGCCGCGGCGCCATGCTCGCCGTCGAACTTGTCCAGGCCGGCTCGAAGGAGCCGAACCCGGAACTGACCAAGGCCGTGGCCGCCGCCTGCCTGAAGGAGGGCGTCATCATCCTCACCTGCGGCACCTACGGAAACGTGATCCGCCTGCTGCCGCCGCTGGTCATCACCGACGAACTGCTGACCGACGGCCTGGACGTCCTCGCGGCTGCCATCAAGGCAAACGCGTAAGGCCTTCTCAGCAGCGGCGCCGCCCCGCAACGGCGCAGGCAGGCGCAGGGCCCCGGAACGTTCCGGGGCCCTGCGTTTTTTGCGGACGCTGGCACGTGTTGGGTGCCGCTACCTCCGGTCTTTGTCCGGTTCGCCGATGACCACCTGCGCGGGGCTGTGCAGGACGTACCCGTTGAGCCAGGAGAACAGGGCGCGGACTTTCTGCTGGAACCCGGACAGCAGGGCAAGGTGCACCAGGAGCCAGGACAGGAAAGCCAGCGGGCCCTGGAGTTGGACGCGCTGGCGGCCGAGTTCAGCCACCGCCGCACCCCGGCCAATCATCGCCATATATCCCTTGTCCACGTAGCGGAACGGCTGCCGGGTCCCGCCGTTGAGATCGGCAACGATATTGCGGGCCGCCCACTTCCCGGCCTGCTGGGCCACGGAACCGAGCTGCGGCAGTTTCGCCCCGGTTGAATCGGTGATGTTGGCGGCGTCGCCGATGACATACACGCCATCCGAACCAGGCGCCGTCAGGTCCGGCTGGACGTCGATCCGTCCGCCCTTTCCCTGCGGCAGCCCCGAGCCGGCAATCAGTTCGCCGCCCTTCAGCCCGCCGGCCCAGACAACAATCCCGCCGGGGATGACCGTCCCGTCAGCCAGCGTCACGCCGTCGGCCCTGACCTCGGTGACGCCCACCCCCATATGCATCTGGACGCCAATCTTTGCCAGGCGTTTTCGGGTGTATTCCTGGGACTTGGATGAAAACATGGCGAGCACGCTGGGCACCATGTCCACCAGGTGCACGCGGCACCGTGCTGCCAGTTCCGGGGAGAAGTACTTCGCCACAACGAATTTGATGTTTTCCGCCAACGCGCCGGCAGTCTCCACTCCGGTGGGACCTCCGCCCACCACCACCATGTCCACCGCGGTTCCGGGCTCGCGGTCCGCCCGGTCCAGCAGCCGGGTCACGCTGGTGCCGAGCCTGGTGGCGTCCGTCACGGAGTACAGCGGGAAGGCATGCTCCTCGGCGCCGGGCGTATTGAAGAAGTTGGGGATGGCGCCAACGGCGATCACCAGGATGTCGGCGCGGAACGTATCACCCTCGGCGGTGGTGACCGTATGGTTTCCAACATCGACCGAGGCCACTTCCGCCGTCAGGACCCGCACGTTGCGGAGCCGCCGGAACACGGACCGGATGGGGCGGGCAATGGCGGACACGCCGATCTGCGAGGTGGCCACCTGGTACAGCAGCGGCTGGAACTGGTGGTAGTTGTTCGAGTCGATAAGCAGGACGCGGACGCCCTTGCGGCCAAGCTCCTTGGCCGCTGCGATGCCGGCGAATCCGGCCCCGGTCACGATGACCTGATATGAGTCCTCCATCCGAGCAACCTACTCCACCGGGGTTCCCGGCAACAGGGGCTAGGAGGATTTGAGGGCCGCTTTGCTCCGCCTCCGGGCGACGGACGCCTTGCGGGCGGTGCGCAGCATGTCCACGGTCAGGACCAGCAGCGCCACCCACACCACGCCGAAGCCGATCCAGCGGTCCAGCGTCATCGCTTCCCTGAACACCACCAGCGCCAGGATGAACTGCAGCACCGGGGCGAAGTACTGCAGCAGGCCGATCGTTGTCAGGGGAAGCCGGCGCGCGGAAGCACCGAAGAAGAGCAGCGGCACGGCCGTGATCACGCCGGACGCCAGCAGGAGCCAGAAATGGCCCGGACCCTGGGTGGTGAGCGTTGCTGATCCGGCGGCGGCCAGGTAGGCCATGGTGGCCGCCGCGAACGGGGCCAGCACCATGCTCTCCACTGTGAGGCTGGTGACGGCGTCCACCCTGGACCCAACCCGCTTCTTGACGAAACCGTAGAGGCCAAAGCTGAAGGCAAGGGTCAGTGCGATCCATGGCAGCTTGCCGTAGGAGTAGGTGAGGACGCCCACCGCCACAAAACCGATACCGACGGCGGTCCACTGCAGCGGCCGCAGCCTCTCCTTCAGGACGAAGACGCCCAGCAGGACAGACACCAGCGGGTTGATGAAGTAGCCAAGGGACGCCTCCACGGCCTGCCCGGTGGTTACGCCGTAGGTGTAGGTCAGCCAGTTGACGGCGATCAGGAAGGCGGCCAGGGCCAGCGAGCCGAACACGGCGCGGTTCCGCAGGGCCTGGACCAGGGCGGGCCAGGAGCGGGTGACCGTAATGAGGAGGGCGCAGAACAGCAGGGACCACACCACACGGTTGGCAACGATTTCGACGGCGCCCGCGGGCATGAGGACGAAGAAGTACAGCGGGAGCAGCCCCCACAGCCCGTACGCGCCGATGCCAAAGAGGATTCCCGCCGTCGTCTCCTTGTCCACGGCCTTGGGGCCTGCTGGCTGGGAGGGACGGGGCGCGGCGGCCGGAGCCGGGGCGCTGGCGGGGGAGGATCCATCGGGAGTGGGCACGGAACCCATAACACCACCCCGGGGGCAGGTATTCCAGCAGGCAGGGCACGCAATCCGCAAATAGTCAGTAGGCTTGCTTTTATGACTTTCGCCAAGCGGCCGGACGCGGCCCCATGAGGCTCCGCCGCAGCAATGCCTCGGGCCGCGGCTACCGCCGTGTTGCCGCCGGTAAAGGCTTCAGCTACCGGGACCTGGACGGCTCCACCTTGCCGCCCGGCCCGGTCCGGGACCGGCTGGAAAGCATCGGCATTCCGCCGGCGTGGACCGACGTTTGGATTGCCCCGTTCGAGAACGGGCACATCCAGGCAACAGGCGTGGATGGGGTTGGCCGGCGCCAGTACATCTACCACCCGGAATGGCGGGAACGGAAGGACCGGGTGAAATTCGACCGGTCCCTGCAGCTGGCGGAGTCGCTGCCGGCGGCCCGCCGCAGGGTCACCATGGACCTGCGCAGTGAGGGTTTTTCGCGTGACCGGGTCCTGGCCGGGGCCTTCCGGATGCTTGACAGCGGGTCGCTGCGCGTGGGGTCGGAGCGGTACACGAACGAGAACGGCAGCCACGGACTGGCCACCCTGCTCTGCGCCCATGTCACGGTGCGCAAGGACCGCATCCTCCTGAGGTTCCCAGCCAAGAGCGGCAAGGACTGGGAGTCGGAAATCCGCGACGCCGACCTCGCCGCCCTGCTGCGGCTGCTCAAGCGGCGCGGCCCCAACGCCCGGCTCCTGGCGTACAAGGAAGGGCGGCAGTGGAAGCCCGTCACCAGTGCCGACATCAACGCCTACGTGAAGGAACGGACCGGGTCCGACTTCACGGCCAAGGACTTCCGGACCCTGCGGGGCACGATTGCGGCGGCGGCCAGCCTGGCCCGCACGGGCGCCCAGCGGACGGCGGCCAAGCGCAAGAGGGCCATCGCCCGGGCCATGGTGGAGGCGTCCGAGGTGCTGGGGAACACGCCGTCGATCGCGCGTAAGAGCTACGTCGATCCGCGCGTGCTGGACCACTACCACGAGGGCGAAACCATTGATCCCAAACGGCCCGATTCGGCCGAGGCCGAGCTAAGGGCCCTGCTGTACCGCGAGGGTGACGTGGTTCCGCTGGCGAAAAGCGGCTGAGGCCTAGAATAGGGGACTGTGCGCTACCTGTTCGGCGCATTTTCATCAACATGGCCAGTTCAGAAGGGCTTCCGGTGTCCAACCACAGCGAATCCGCCTCCTCCCGTCCCCTCCGCGTCGCCATTGTGGGCGCGGGGCCGGCCGGTGTCTACGCTGCGGACATCCTCACCAAGTCCAGCGGCGTCAAGGACGGCGACTTCGAGGTCAGCATCGACCTCTTCGAGGCCTACCCGGCGCCCTATGGCCTGATCCGGTACGGTGTGGCGCCGGACCATCCGCGGATCAAGGGCATCGTCAACGCCCTGCACAAGGTCCTGGACCGCGGCGACATCCGGTTCCTGGGGAACGTCACGTACGGCCGGGACCTCACCCTGCACGATTTCCGGGCCTTCTATGACGCCGTGATTTTCTCCACCGGCGCGGTCAAGGACGCGGACCTGGACATCCCCGGCATCGACCTCCAGGGCTCGTTCGGCGGCGCGGACTTTGTGTCCTGGTACGACGGCCACCCGGACGTGCCCCGGGAGTGGCCGCTGGAGGCGAAGGAAATCGCTGTGATCGGCAACGGCAACGTGGCACTGGACGTGGCCCGCATGCTGGTCAAGCACCCCGAAGAACTGCTGAGCACCGAGATTCCGGACAACGTGTACCAGGGGCTGAAGGCTTCGCCGGTCACGGACGTGCACGTGTTCGGCCGCCGGGGCCCGGCCCAGGTGAAGTTCACGCCCCTGGAGCTGCGGGAACTGAGCCACATGAACGACGTGGACATCGTGCTCTACCCCGAGGACTTTGAGTTCGACGAAGCCTCCGATGACGCCATCCGCAGCAACAACCAGATCAAAACCATGGTGAATACCCTCACCAACTGGCTGGTGGAGGAGCACACCGAATCCGAGAACCCGTCCTCCCGGCGGCTGCACCTGCATTTCCTGCACAGCCCGGTTGAGCTGTTGGACGACGGCAGCGGCAAGGTGGGTGGGATCAAGTTTGAGCGTATGCAGCTTGACGGCACCGGCAACGCCAAGGGCACGGGGGAGTACATCGAGTACCCGGTCCAGGCCGTTTACCGGGCCATCGGTTACCACGGCTCCGCCCTGGACGAACTCGAGTACGACGCCAAGCGGGGCGTCATCCCCAATGAAGGCGGCCGGGTCCTGGACGCAGAAGGCAACCCGGTGCCCGGCATTTATGCCACGGGCTGGATCAAGCGCGGGCCGGTGGGCCTGATTGGGCACACCAAGGGCGACGCCCTGGAAACCATCGGCTTCCTGCTCGAGGACCGGCTGACCCTGCCCCCGGCCAAGAACCCTGACCCGCAGGCGATTATCGACCTGCTGGAGGAGCGCGGCATCGAATACACCACGTGGGAGGGCTGGAACAGGCTCGACGCCCATGAAGCCGGACTCGGCGCGGCCTGGAGCGGGCCCGAGGGCCTGGACCACGTGGTCCGCGAACGCATCAAGGTGGTGCCCCGCGAGGAGATGATCCGCATCTCCCGCGGCTGACATCCCGGTTGGCGGCTGACGAACCTGTTTGCGTGACTTTTGCAGGCATCCGGTTCCCGCAGCCGCGCCGTTCCAGGGACCGCCCTGCCACGGGCGCCAAAAGCAACGCATTCCGGCCGCCGTCCAGCTGGCTGAGGGATGTACAATTGCCGGGCTGGCAGAACGAATGCCGCGCACCATCATTGGGAGTTCGATGACGAACCTGATCCAGCCGGCCGCCGAGCCGCACCAGCGGGCAGCCCTTGCCGGGCATGAGTTGCTGGATGGTGCCGCGGCCGGCACCCCGGAAATTCCAGGCCTGCGCAAGCTCATCAGGGAGTCCTGGCAGCGGTCGGCCCATTTCAAGGCGAATCCGGACAGCCCCGCAGCTCCGCTCGCCATGGACCGCGACGTGCTGGAGGACTACCGCAGCCAGCACCCATTGGCCGCCATCATGCCGGTCATCAACAAGCTCCTGGTCCAGCCCAGCCACGACAGCGGACTGCTGGTGGCAGTGGGTGACGAGGTAGGCCGGCTCCTGTGGGTGGACGGGGACCCCGTGCTGCAGCGCCGCGCCGAGGGCATGATGTTTGTTCCGGGTGCCGACTGGTCCGAGGCCACCGTGGGCACCAGCGCGCCCGGAACAGCCCTGGCCCTGGGCCGGGGAATCCAGATTGCCGGGGCCGAGCACTACCAGCGCACCGTCCATCCCTGGAGCTGCACCGCCGTTCCCTTCCACGATCCCGATTCCGGTGCCGTCCTGGGCGTAGTGGACATTACCGGCACGGCTACCGCAGTGGCACCCCACACGTTGTCCCTCGTGGAGGCGACCGTGGCTGCCGCCCAGGCGCAGCTGCGCGTTGAACGGCTGCAGCTGGCGGCCACGCTGGCCAGCAGGCCAGTACGACGGCGGAGCGCGGGCAGCGCTTCCCGGTCACCGGGGGCAGGGGCGAAGGAAGGCAGCCTGTACCGCAACAGCCTCCAGCTGTTGGGCCGCGACCAGGCCCTGCTCAGCATCGAAGGGAAGACGGCGGTGCTGTCCGCCCGCCACAGCGAAATCCTCGCCCTGCTGAGCTCACACCCGGACGGCCTGAGCGCAGAGGAACTCAGCGCCCTCCTGTACCCGGGTGACGGCTCCACCATGACCCTGCGCGCCGAAATGGTCAGGCTGCGCAAGGTCCTGCAGCAGCTCAACCCCGCCGCCGTGCCCGGGTCCCGGCCCTACAAGCTCACCATGGACCTGGTGCCGGACAGCGGCCAGGTGCTGAGCTGCCTGCAGCGCGGTGCCCACCGGATCGCACTGGAGATCTACCGTGGCGCGGTGCTCCCGCGCTCGGAGGCGCCCGGCATCGTGGACCTGCGCACCAGCGTTTCGTCACTGCTCCGCGAGGCGGTCATGACGGACGGCAGCGCGGAGTCCCTCCTTCGGTACGCCGGACTTCCGGAGGCAAGGGACGACGTCGGCGTGCGGCGTGCGGCCCTCCGCCTCCTGCCTGCCCGCTCACCCAAACGCGCCGCCGTCGTGGCTGAGCTGGAGCGGCTGGAGGCCGAACTCCGCGCCTAACGCCGCACCGCCGTCGTAGTTCGCCGCAGTGTGAGCTGGCTTACTTGGCTGCAACCTTCCTGCAACCTGCCTGCTCCTACGCTGGCTGCATTGGCTCATCCCGTACGGGAAGCCTCCTGCACAGCAAAGGAGCTAGCAATGACCGTTTACGCACAGCCCGGAACCGAAGGCTCGAAAGTCACGTTCAAGGACCGCTACGAGAACTGGATCGGCGGCGAGTGGGTGGCCCCGGTGAAGGGCCAGTACTTTGAAAACATCACCCCGGTCACGGGCAAGGCCTTCTGCGAGGTGGCCCGCGGCACCGCGGAGGACATCGAACTGGCGCTGGACGCCGCGCACAAGATCGCCCCGTCCTGGGGCAAGACCTCCGTGGCAGAGCGCGCAGCGATCCTGAACAAGATTGCCGACCGCATCGACGAGAACCTGGAAATGCTCGCCGTCGCCGAGTCGTGGGACAACGGCAAGCCCATCCGCGAGACCCTCAACGCGGACCTCCCGCTGGCCGCGGACCACTTCCGCTACTTCGCCTCCGCCGTCCGCGCCCAGGAGGGCGGGCTGTCCCAGCTCGACGACGACACCACCGCCTACCACTTCCACGAGCCGCTCGGCGTCGTCGGCCAGATCATCCCCTGGAACTTCCCCATCCTGATGGCCGTCTGGAAGCTGGCGCCCGCCCTCGCCGCCGGCAACGCGGTGGTGCTCAAGCCCGCCGAGCAGACCCCGTCGTCGATCCTGGTCCTGATGGAACTCATTGGCGACCTGCTGCCCGCCGGTGTGGTCAACGTGGTCAACGGCTTCGGCGTGGAAGCCGGCAAACCGCTGGCCTCCAGCCCCCGCATCCGGAAGATCGCGTTCACCGGCGAAACCACCACCGGCCGGCTGATCAGCCAGTACGCCAGCCAGAACCTCATTCCCGTCACCCTCGAGCTCGGCGGCAAGAGCCCCAACATCTTCTTCAACGACGTGGCCCAGGAGAACGACGCGTTCTACGACAAGGCGCAGGAGGGCTTCGCCCTGTTCGCCTTCAACCAGGGCGAGGTGTGCACCTGCCCGTCCCGCGCGCTGGTCCAGGAGGACATCTACGAGTCCTTTATGGCCGACGCCGTGGCCCGGGTGGAGAAGATGGTGCAGGGCAACCCGCTGGACACCGAGACTCAGGTGGGTGCCCAGGCCTCCAACGACCAGCTCGAGAAGATCCTGTCCTACATCGACATCGGAAAGCAGGAAGGCGCCAAGGTCCTGACCGGCGGCGCCCGGGCGGAGCTGCCGGGAGACCTCGCCGGCGGTTTCTACGTGCAGCCCACTGTCTTCGAGGGGCACAACAAGATGCGGATCTTCCAGGAGGAGATCTTCGGGCCCGTGGTGGCCGTAACGAAGTTCAGCGACTACGCCGACGCCATGGGCATCGCGAACGACACCCTCTACGGCCTCGGCGCCGGCGTCTGGTCCCGCAATGGCAACGTGGCCTACCGCGCCGGCCGTGAAATCCAGGCCGGCCGCGTCTGGGTCAACAACTACCACGCCTACCCGGCGGGCGCCGCGTTCGGCGGCTACAAGTCCTCAGGCATCGGGCGCGAGAACCACGCCATGATGCTGGACCACTACCAGCAGACCAAGAACCTGCTGGTCAGCTACAACGAAAACAAGCTCGGCTTCTTCTAAACCGCCTTATCCCGCTACACCAACGCAAGGATTTCGCCAATGACGACGACAATGCAAGCAGCAGTAGTAACCGAATTCGGCAAGGACCTGCAGGTCCAGGACATCGCAGTCCCCACCCCGGGGCCCGGGGAAGCCCTGGTCAAGGTCCTGACCACCGGGGTCTGCCACACCGACCTCCATGCGGCCGAGGGCGACTGGCCCGTAAAGCCCTCGCCGCCCTTCGTCCCCGGCCATGAGGGCGTTGGAGAAGTGGTGGCCCTCGGCGAGGGCGTCACCGACCTGGCGGTCGGCGACCTGGTGGGCAATGCCTGGCTGTGGTCCGCCTGCGGCGACTGCCAGTATTGCCGTACCGGATGGGAAACCCTGTGCGAGGCGCAGAAGAACGGCGGCTACAGCGTGGACGGTTCGTTCGGCGAGTACATGCTCGTGGACACCCGTTTCGCCGCCCGCATACCGGCGGGATCCGACCCCGTCGAGGTGGCGCCGGTGCTCTGTGCCGGCGTCACCGTCTACAAGGGCTTGAAGATGACCGAAGCGAGGCCGGGCCAGTGGGTCACCATCTCCGGCATCGGCGGACTCGGGCACATCGCCGTGCAGTACGCCGTGGCCATGGGCCTCCGGGTGGCGGCGGTGGACATCGCCGACGACAAGCTGGCCCTGGCGAAGGCGCATGGGGCCGAGCTGACGGTCAATGCCCTGCACGAGGATCCAGCGGAAGTCATCCAGCGCGAAACAGGAGGATGCCATGGAGTATTGGTCACCGCCGTGCATCCCTCGGCCTTCGGGCAG
Source organism: Arthrobacter sp. BB-1 (assembly GCF_006151685.1). Lineage (NCBI taxonomy): Bacteria > Bacillati > Actinomycetota > Actinomycetes > Micrococcales > Micrococcaceae > Arthrobacter > Arthrobacter sp. BB-1. Next base: position 162,682 of record NZ_VDEV01000026.1, on the reverse strand, counting down.
GCAATCGGCATGGCACGCAGGGGCGGCACGATTGTGTTCAACGGGCTGCCGCCGGGCGACTTCCCCGCGCCGATCTTCGAGATTGTGCTCAAGGGACTGACTGTCCGCGGCTCCATCGTGGGGACCCGCCAGGACCTGGAGGAGGCCCTGGACTTCTACGCCCAGGGCAAGATCCACCCCACGGTGTCCGTGCGGGAGCTCCCGGAAATCAACGCCGTCCTCGATGAAATGAAGCACGCCAAGATCGACGGCCGCGTGGTGCTGAGGTTCTGATGCAGCTGGACAGGCTTGACGCCGGGGTGACGCTGCCCGGGGAGGACTTCTCCCGGGTGGCGCTTACCCCGGCGGCCGTACAGCTGCTGCGGAAGCTGTGGCTCCAGCACGGCCCGCTCATGTTCCACCAGTCCGGCGGCTGCTGCGACGGGTCCGCGCCCATGTGCTATCCCGCCGGCGACTTCATCACGGGCAGCTCGGACGTCCTGCTGGGCATGTTTGACCTGTCCGAGGGGCTGGAGCCGCAGCCGCTGGAATTCTGGATGTCGCGGGAGCAGTTCAGCTACTGGAGCCACACGCACCTCACGGTGGACGTTGTGCCGGGCCGGGGGAGCGGCTTCTCTGTCGAGGCCCCGGAGGGAAAAAGGTTCCTGATCCGGTCCACTCTGATGGATTGGCCGGCTTAGGCCCGTTCGGTCAGAAAGCACTTGGACCCTCCATGCGGTGGGTCCCAAGTCCTTTCCCGGAATAAAGTTCGGCAGAGTAACCGTCTCACCATTCGGGACAATTGGGCCCGTCCAGTGGATGGACACTACCGTTAATAGGTCTGTTTCCATCCGAAACCAGGATTGTGATCCCCAATGAACCTTCTCCGGACCAAATCCATCGAGCAGTCGATTGCCGACGCCGATGAGCCCGGGCGCAAGCTGAAGCGCTCCCTCAGTACCTGGGACCTGATGATCATGGGCGTCGCGGTTGCTGTCGGCGCCGGCATCTTCTCTGTTGGCGCCAAGGCGGCGGCCAACTTCTCCGGTCCCGCCGTGACCCTGTCCTTCGCCATCGCCGCCGTCACCTGCGCGCTGGCCATCATGTGCTACGCCGAGTTTGCCACCGCCATCCCCGTGGCGGGCTCCGCGTACGTCTTCACGTACGCCACCATGGGCGAACTTCTGGCCTGGATCATCGGCTGGAACCTGATCCTGGAGCTCTTCACCGCCGCGGCCGTGATCGCCAAGTACTGGGGCATCTACCTCAGCAAGGTATTCGCCCTCATGGGCGCCGACATCCCGCCGGCCATCTCCCTGGGCGGGGTCGACCTCTACTGGGGCGCCTTCCTGATCGTCGCGGTGTTCACCGTGCTGCTGGTCCTGGGCACCAAGCTGTCCGCCCGCGTAGGCAACATCTTCACCCTGATCAAGATCGGCGTCGTCCTCTTTGTCATCGTGGTGGGCTTCACGTACGTGAAGTTCGAGAACTACGCCCCGTTCATCCCGGCCGCTGAGCCGACCGGCGGCACCGGCGGAGCCGACGTCCTGAAGCAGTCCTTCTTCGGCTTCCTCACCGGGGCCGCCCCCGCCCAGTACGGCACTCTCGGCATCTTCGCCGGCGCCGCCCTGGTGTTCTTCGCCTTTATCGGTTTTGACGTGGTGGCCACCTCCGCGGAAGAAGTGAAGAACCCGCAGAAGACCCTGCCGCGCGGCATCTTCGGCGGCCTGGCCCTGGTCACCCTGCTCTACATCCTGGTATCGCTGGCCCTCACCGGCATGGTGTCCTACACGCAGCTGGCCGAGGCCAAGAACCCCACCCTCACCACTGCCTTCGAAGCAGTGGGGGACACCTCCGCCGCCAAGATCATTGCCTTCGGCTCGCTGGTGGGCCTCACCACCGTGATCATGGTGCTCCTCATGGGGCTGTCCCGCGTGGTGCTCGCCATGAGCCGGGACGGGCTCCTTCCCCGCGCACTGTCCAAGACCAGCAAGCGTTCGACGCCGGTGCGCCTCCAGATCATCTGCGGGGCCGCCGTCGCCGTGGTTGCCGGGCTGACCAACGTGGACCTGCTGGAGGAAATGATCAACATCGGAACGCTGTCCGCGTTCGTGGTGGTCAGCCTCGGCATCCTGGTGCTCCGCAAGAAGCGCCCTGACCTGAAGCCCGCATTCCGCGTCCCCTTCGGAAAGGTCCTGCCCATCGTGTCCGCGGTGCTGTGCCTCTACCTCATGACCAACCTTGCGGTGGAGACGTGGATCTTCTTTGCCATCTGGCTGGTCATCGGCATGGCGATCTACTTCGCCTACGGCCAGCGCCACTCCCGCCTCAACGAGCGCTTCGGCGACGCCAGCACGGCGGTCAACGGACCGGCCGTCGAGAAAGCGCGCGACGGCGAGGACGAGCTCACCCGCGCCTGACGCCCCCTTGTAAATGCCCTGGCTTGCCAGGAGCTGCCCTGCCCCGCAAAAGCGGCGCGGGGCAGCGCCGTTTAAGCGGGGTGTGGCAGCTTGTGCGCGGGCGTCACCCGCCGGATGCTCCGAACCTAAGATGGACCCATGGCCCGTCCCACACGATCCGAACGCAAGGCAGAGCTCCTGGCCGCGATCCTGGATTACCTGATGGACAAGACGCTAGCCGAGCTTACCTTCCGGAGCCTCGCCGAGGGCCTGGGCATGAGCGCCTACGTGCTGGTGTACCACTTCGGAAGCAGGGACCAGCTGATCAATGACATTGTCGTTTCGATCGAGTCCCGGCTGGACCGGATGCGCGATACGGACGTGCGCGACATCGACAGGGCGGCCTGGCGGGAATTCCTGCTGGACTCCTGGCAGTGGACCATGGCCCAGAGGAACCGGCACCTCACCCGCCTGGAATTCGAAGCGACTGCGCAGGACATCGTGGCTGCCGAACCGAGGGGGACCTCGCAGGAGCACTTCCGGATGCTCCACCACCAAACCCGCGACTGGCTCATGGTGCAGGGCATCGCCGAAGAGTTTGCCGATACGGACGCGCGGCTTTTCACCTCCACGTTCTACGGACTTCAGTTCGACTTTGTGGTCATGAACGAGCCTGAAGCGGCAACCAAAGCCTTCGAGCTGATGCTGGCAGTCTTCTTCAACAACCTGGAAACGCGCCTGGCCGCCGGCGGCTCCCAAGCCTGAGCCATTCCGGCCAGGGAGCGGCTGTGGACACGTCCAATCCAGCCTGACCACCAGAAACCGTCCCTTACGGGGCAGTCTCAGACCTGTAACAATGGGCCGTACACGGGTGTGCCGGCAGTCGTACCATGGTTGAATCAGATAGTCGAACTTTTGTTCGGATGTCGAACATCGGGGCTTGGGGCTGGTCAGCTCCTGGTCATGGGCACGAAGGAGTGATCATGAAACGTCGTCTTATTTCCATCTTGGCAGTTGCCTCTGTCCTTGGGCTGGCGGCCTGCGGAAGCGGCTCGCCAAGTTCCACCGGAGGCGGGAGCGCGCCGGCCACGGGCGGCGGGGGTGCGCGCCTGACCAAGGTCAGCGTGGGCGTGATCCCCATCGTGGACTGCGCCCCCATCTACCTCGGCGACAAGCAGGGATTCTTCAAGGACGAAGGCCTCCAGCTGGATATCCAGACGGCTACCGGCGGCGCGGCGATTGTGCCGGGCGTGGTCAGCGGCAGCTTCGACTTCGCCTTCTCCAACCTGATCTCGGTGATGGTCGCCAAGGACAAGGGGCTGGACCTGAAGTTCGTCGCCAACGGCGCCTCCACCACGGGCGAGAAGGGCAAGGACATCGGTGGCGTGGTGGCCCCGGCCGGCTCGGACATCAAGTCCGCGAAGGACCTTGCCGGCAAGACTGTCTCGGTGAACAACCTCTCCAACATCGGTGACACCACCATTAAATCGGTGATCGAGAAGGACGGCGGTGATCCCAGCGGGGTGAAGTTCGTGGAGGTCGCCTTCCCGGACGCCCCCGCGGCCCTGGCCAACAAGCAGGTGGATGCTGCGTGGATCCTGGAACCTTTCCTGTCCAAGGCCGTGGCTGAGGGCGGAACCGTGGTGTCGTCCAACTTCGTGGAGATGAGCCCGGAACTGGACATCGCAGGCTACTTCACCAAGGGTGACACCATCAAAGGCAAAGCGGAGCTGACCGAGAAGTTCACCCGAGCCATGAACAAGTCCCTTGAGTACGCCCAGGAACACCCGCAGGAAGTCCGGGACATCGTGGGAACGTACACCAAGATCGACGAAGCCACCCGCGCCAAGATGATCCTGCCGCGCTACCGCGTTGACTTCGACAAGGACGCCTTCAAGACGCTCGGCGACGCCGCGGCCAAGTACGGCACCTTGACCAAAGCTCCGAGTGCGGACGACCTCCTCCCGTGAGCACAGGAACCCTGGCCACCGGCGGGGCCGCTCCACGGGCGGAGCGGCCCCGCAGGCAGGGCGGCAAGGGAGCAGCGAAACAACTGCTCGGGATCGCAGGGATTATTGGATTCCTGGCCACCTGGGAGCTCATTCCCCGGCTCGGCCTGATCAACGAACGGTTCCTTCCACCTGCCAGTGAAGTCATAGCCGCCCTGGTTGTCGACTTCGGCCTGACGGCCTTCTGGGTGGCGGTGGGCGAGACCATGAAGGCGTGGTTCCTCGGCCTCCTGATCGCCGTGGCTGCCGCGGTCCTGCTGGGTTTTATCATCGGCTCCAGCGGCTTCCTCAGGAAGGCCACCAACTCCACCATCGAGTTCCTGCGCCCCATCCCGTCGGTGGCCCTTATCCCGTTGGCCGTGCTGCTGTTCGGGGTGAAGATCGAATCGTCCCTGCTGCTCATCGTGTACGCGTCCTTCTGGCAGGTCCTCATCCAGGTGCTGTACGGCGTGGCTGACGTCGACATGGTGGCCAACAACACCGCCAAGACCTACGGGCTGGGCACGATGGCGCGGATCCGGTACGTCGTGTTTCCCACGGCACTGCCCTACCTGATGACGGGGGTGCGGCTTGCCGCCGCGGTGGCGCTGGTCCTGGCCATCACGGCGGAACTGGTGATCGGCTCCCCGGGCCTTGGCCGGGAGATTGCCCTCGCCCAGTCCGGCGGTGCCATCTCCGGGATGTACGCCTTGGTGCTGGCCACCGGCCTGATCGGTGTCCTGATCAACATTGTGATGCGCCAGATCGAGAAGCGGATCCTTGCATGGCACTCCTCTGTCCGGTCGGAGGTGATCGTGTGAGGTCGTTGAAAAACCTCGGCTACATCGTGGGCCTGCCGGTCCTGCTGGTCCTGGTCTGGTGGTCCTCCACCCTGGGTGCGGTCAACTTTTTTGTCCCCCGGCCTGCCGACCTCGTAAGGACGTTCGGGAACGTCTGGTTCGGTGACAGGTTCTTTTCCGATGTCCTGCCCAGCCTTGGAAGGCTGGTGGTGGGCGTGGCGGTGGCCATTATCATCGGAGTGGTGGGTGGCGTCCTGATCGGGTCCGTCCGGTGGTTGCGGGCACTGCTGGAACCGACGCTGGAATTCTTCCGGGCCGTCCCGCCTCCGGTCCTGGTGCCGGTGCTGATGCTGCTCATGGGCATCACCGACTCCATGAAAATCATGGTCATCATTTCCGGCTGCGTCTGGCCGGTGCTGCTCAACACCATTGAAGGTGTGCGGGCCGTGGATCCGGTCCTCTCCGATTCAGCCCACACCTACGGCATCAGCGGTTGGGCACGCGTGCGGTACCTGGTGCTGCCTTCAGCCAGCCCGCAGATCATGGCCGGCGTGCGCCAGTCGCTGTCCCTCGGGCTGATCCTCATGGTGATATCCGAAATGTTCGCATCGTCCTCCGGGCTGGGCTTCACCATTGTCCAGTTCCAGCGGTCCTTCGCCATCCCGGAAATGTGGTCCGGCATTGTGGTGCTGGGCCTGCTGGGTGTGGCCATGTCCTTCATCTTCCAGTGGGCAGAGCGGAACATCCTGCGCTGGTACCACGGCCAGAAAGAGGTAGAAAATGCAGCCTGAACCCACTCCAGCGAAAACGGAGGCCATCCTCTCCGTCCGCGGGCTGAAGAAGGTCTACCAGACCGACGGCGGTGACGTGGAGGCGGTCCGGAACCTCACCTTTGACCTGCGTGCAGGGGAGTTGGCCTGCCTCGTGGGGCCCTCGGGCTCCGGCAAGACAACGCTGCTCAAGTGCATCTCCGGGCTCATGGCGCCGACCGAGGGCGAGGTGCTCCTGGACGGCAAGCGGGTGACAGGTCCGCCCAAGAAGATGGCCGTGGTGTTCCAGGAATACGGACGTTCGTTGTTCCCGTGGATGCGGGTCCGGGACAACGTGGAACTGCCGCTGAAGAACCAGGGCGTCCCCAAAGCCGAACGCGACCGGCTGGTGGACGACGCCCTCGAAGCCGTGGGGCTCTCGCACGTGCCGCGGTCCTACCCCTGGCAGCTTTCCGGCGGCATGCAGCAACGCGTGGCTATTGCCCGGGCTATCGCGTACCAGCCTGAGGTCCTGCTGATGGACGAGCCGTTCGCGGCCGTGGATGCGCAGACCCGGGCCGACCTCGAGGACCTGATCCGGGTGGTCTGGAAGAAGCTCGGCGTGACCGTGCTCTTCGTGACCCACGACATTGACGAATCCGTGTACCTCGGCGAGCGGGTCATCATCCTTTCCAGCTCTCCCACCGTCATCCAGGAGGATATTACGATCGACCTTCCGGACGAGCGCGACCAGCTGAACACCCGTTCCCTGCCGCGCTTCACGGAGTTGCGCCACCACGTGTACGAGCAGATCCAGCTGGCGAAGAAGGGGCACCGACCGGCGGCGGCCTCAGCCGGGAAGGAAACTCCGCTCAAGGGGCAGCATGCCGGCTGACCCAGTCCACTAACGGCCGCAGGTCCTCCCATAGTTTCCCGACTTCCTGGACTGCATCCGGGGTGGCCAGCCATTCCGGACGGCCGAGGTGGACACTGGCGGCGAGGGACTTGTGCTTCAGGAGTTCTGCCCGGGGATGCTCGCGAGGGTAGCCCCGCGGAACCGTCTTCAGCTTCTCGCCCTCCACGGCAAAGCCTGCGGCAGCCACGGCGTCGACAATCTGGCGGAGCGACTCCCCGGTGCCGGACGCGTCCACGGAGTTGCGGTACCTGGCCAGCTGGGCGGGTGTGTGCGAGTGGTAGCCGCCGCCCACCAGTAGCCCGTCGGCGCTGACCTGGAGGTAGTAGCCCACGCCTTCCTGGACGGAGGCCACCGCGCCCTGGGCCGTCTTGTAGGGGGACTTGTCCTCGGAAAACCGGATGTCCCGGTTGGGCCGGAACAGCTTCGCCGGTCCGAACCGGGGTTCCAGCCCTGCGAGCAGCGAGGAGAGGGGTTCCTTGACCAGGGACAGGTAGCTGTCCTTGTGTTCCTGCCACCACTCCCGGTTGTTGTGGTGCTGAAGCTCCTCATAGAACCCGAACGCACCGGCGGGTATGCCCTGGAAACTTGTCATAAAGCGATCCTAGGGACAGGCAGCCATCCGCGGCCATGACCGGAACCGGCTATGTGGAAAAGAAAAACCACCCCGCCACTGGAACAGTGGCGGGGTGGTTTTCAGCAGCTCAAGACGGGATGGATCAGCCGATCTTGTTGGCAGCCTCTGCATCGGAGGCCGGTGCGGACGGGGCCGCGGCGGCACCAAGGTTGGCGCGCAGCTTGGCGCCGAGTTCGGCGTCAACGTTGGTCCAGTACTGGATGGCGCGTTCCTTGATGCCGGGGCTCTTGACGCCGCCCACTGCGCCGGTGATGGTCTCGAGGAAGCGGGCCTTGGCCGCTTCGTCGTAAACCTCGCGGTACAGCGTGCCGGCCTGGATGAAGTCGCTGTCCTCGGCGTGGAGGGAGTGCGCGGCAAGGGTCAGCTCGCCGTCGTTCTCCCAGCCGCCGGCCGGGTTCTGCGGCTCAACCGCAGCCGGGCCGCCAACCGAGTTGGGGGCGTAGACCGGCACGGACGGGGCGTTGAAGTGGTATCGCCCGGCGCCGTCCTGGCTGTAGTTGTTGACCTGGTTCTTGGGCTGGTTCACCGGGATCTGGGCGTGGTTGGTGCCCACGCGGTAGCGGTGCGCGTCCGCGTAGGAGAAGATGCGTGCCTGCAGCATCTTGTCCGGAGAGGCGGCGATGCCCGGCACGAAGTTCGACGGCGCGAACGTGGCCTGCTCGATCTGGGCGAAGTAGTTCTCCGGGTTCCGGTTCAGCTCCATGGTGCCCACCTTGATCAGCGGGTAGTCCGCGTGCGGCCACACCTTGGTCAGGTCGAACGGGTTGAAGCGGTAGGTCTTGGCGTCCTCGTACGGCATGACCTGGACGTGCAGGTCCCAGGACGGGAAGTTGCCGGCTTCGATGTTCTCGGAGAGGTCGCGGATGTAGAAGTCCGCGTCGGAGCCGGCGAGCTGCTCAGCCTGCTCGGAGCTCAGGGAGTTCACACCCTGGTTGGATTTGAAGTGGTACTTGACCCAGAACCGCTCGCCTTCGGCGTTGATCCACTGGTAGGTGTGCGAGCCGTAGCCCTGCATTTCGCGCCAGGAAGCCGGCAGGCCGCGGTCGCCCATGAGCCAGGTGACCTGGTGTGCGGACTCGGGGGACAGGGTCCAGAAGTCCCACTGCATGTCGGCGTCGCGCAGGTGGGTGCCCGGCAGGCGCTTCTGGGAGTGGATGAAGTCCGGGAACTTGATGCCGTCGCGGATGAAGAACACCGGGGTGTTGTTGCCCACGAGGTCGTAGTTGCCCTCGGACGTGTAGAACTTCACGGCGAAGCCGCGGGGATCGCGCCAGGTGTCCGGGGAGCCGTTTTCGCCGGCCACGGAGGAGAAGCGGATCAGCATTTCGGTTTCGACGCCCGGCTGGAGGAAGGCTGCCTTGGTATACCTGGACACGTCCTCGGTGGCCTTGAACGTACCGAATGCTCCGCCGCCCTTGGCGTGCACTACGCGCTCCGGCACCCGCTCGCGGTTGAACTGGGCGAGCTTTTCCACCAGGTAGTGGTCAGTCAGGATGATCGCGCCGTCGGCACCGACCGACTTCGAGTGCGCATCGGACGTAACGGGGGCACCTGACTGGGTTGTTGAAATGGCAGTCATTGTTCTCCTATTTCTCTATTTCTTGTGAGGGACGATTGGAAGGAAGTTGTTGGGACTGCTGGCAGTCCTGGCAGATGCCCTGGTACATGACGTCGGCAATCTGGATGGTCATGGGCTTGGCGTTCTCGTCCCAGTGGGGCGTGAGGCAGGGGGCATGGCCCACGGCGCAGTCCACGTCCTCGACGCGGCCGCAGCTGATGCAGATCGCGTGGTGGTGGTTGTCTCCCACCCGCGTTTCATACAGGGCAGGGGAGTGCGGCGGCTCAAACCTGCGGAGCATGTGCAGGTCCGTCAGGTCGCCCAACACCACGTACACGGACTGCGCCGTCAGCTCGGGCAGCTCCGCGCGGGCGGCGGCCAGGATGCTTTCGGCCGGGGAATGGGGGTGGCGTTCGACGGCGGACAGGACCGCCAGCCGCTGTTTGGTCACCCTGCGGCCATGGGCGCGCAGGGCGGCAGCCCATGCCTCGTGGCCATCAAAGTGTTCCGTCATGCCACCATTCAAGCACTTATTATGAACATCTCACAATAAGGCTCGGATAACACCTTGTGAACGGGAAGAAACCCTGCCGCCGCTAGGGTTGCAGGGTGGGGAAACTGCTCGCTGACATCACGCCGCTCAGGGAGAGCCCTGCCTTCCGCAGGCTCTGGCTGGGCTCGGCCGTTTCCGCGGTCGGCAGCCAGCTCACCCTTGTGGCAGTAAGCCTTGAGGTTTACCGCATCACCCAGGACAGCCTTTACGTGGGCCTGCTGGCGGTCTTCGCGCTGGTACCCCTGGTCATTGGCGGGCTGCTGGGCGGATCCATCGCGGACTCCCACGACCGGCGCCAAGTGGCCCTGCTGTCCTCCACCGTCATGTGGTTGGTCACCGGGCTGATTGCGCTGCAGTCCTGGGTCCAGCTGGGCAACGTGTGGGTCCTGTACCTCCTGGTGGCGCTGCAGAGCGGCGCGCAGGCCATCAACCAGCCGGCCCGCAGCGCCATCCTTCCCATGCTGATCCGGACCGAACTCCTGCCCGCGGCCAACGCGCTGAGCATGATGTCCTTCGGCCTTGCCATGACGGCCGGTCCGCTGCTGGCCGGCGTGCTGGTGGCCTGGGTGGGGTTCGGCTGGACGTACACCCTGGACTTCGCCAGTTTCGCTTTCGTGCTGTGGGCTGTCTACCGGCTGCCGCCCCTGCCCCCGTCAGGCACCCCGGGCAGGCCCGGGTTCCGCTCCGTCGTCGAAGGCTTCCGCTTCCTGGGCACAAGGCCCAACGTCCGGATGACCTTCGTCATCGACCTCCTGGCCATGATCCTTGCCCAGCCCCGGGCGCTCTTGCCGGCCATCGGTGCCGTCATGATCGGCGGCGGCGAAGCGACCGTGGGGATCCTGCTCGCATCCACCGCCGTCGGCGCTTTCCTGGCCGGTCTGTTTTCCGGACCCCTCGGCGGAGTCCGCCGGCAGGGCAGTGCCGTGGTTCTTTCGGTGATGGGCTGGGGTGCGTCCATGGCGGCCTTCGGCCTGGTGGTGGTGCTGGCCGGGCGTGCCCCGGACGGGGAGGTCACGCCATGGCTGCTCCCGGCGGCAGTGTGCTGCGCGCTCGCCGGCATCGCCGATTCCATCAGCGGCGTCTTCCGGCACACCATCCTCCAGGCGGCCACACCGGACCACCTCCGCGGGCGGCTCCAGGGCGTTTTTATCGTTGTGGTGGCCGGCGGTCCCAGGATCGGCGACCTGCTCGCCGGCGGCGCCACCAGGATCGCGGCCGAGGGCTGGGTCCTGCTGTTCGGCGGCGTGCTGTGCGTCGCCGCGGCCTGGGCGGCAGCCAGGCTCCAGCCCGGCTTCGGCCGGTATGACGCGCGGAACCCAGCCCCCTAGACAGGCGTTTCCTTAGTGAGTAAGGAGGAGACGTGCACAAACATTACAACGGGCTCAAAACGGCGGCGCTCTTCGGGGTGCTGTGGGCGGTGCTGCTGGGCCTCGGGGCGCTGATCGGCACCAGTACCCGCAGCTCCGCGCCAATCTGGATCATGGCCCTCGTGGGGGTGGGCACCACGGCCTACGGCTACTGGAACAGCGACAAGATCGCCATCCGCTCCATGGCGGCCTACCCCGTCGCCGAAGCCCAGGCGCCGCAGCTGTACCAGATGGTCCGGGAACTGTCCGTCCGGGCCAACCAGCCCATGCCGCGCATCTACCTCTCGCCCACCATGAACCCGAACGCCTTCGCCACAGGACGCAATCCCCGGAATGCCGCCGTATGCGTAACCGAGGGCATGCTGCAGCTGCTCGACGCCCGCGAACTCCGCGGAGTCCTTGGACACGAACTCATGCACGTCTACAACCGGGACATCCTCACCTCGTCCGTAGCCGCCGCCGTCGCGGGCGTGATCACGTCGGTGGGCCAGATGCTGCTGTTCTTCGGCGGCGGCGACCGGCGCAATTCCAATCCGCTGGCGATGATTGCCATGGCGCTCCTGGCACCCTTTGCGGCGTCGCTGATCCAGCTGGCCATCTCGCGGACGCGGGAGTACGACGCCGACGAGGACGGTTCGCAGCTGACCGGCGATCCGCTGGCGCTCGCCTCAGCCCTGGCCAAGATCGAGCGGGGCGTCACCATCGCGCCGCTCCCGCAGGACCAGCGGCTGGTGAATGCCTCGCACCTGATGATCGCCAACCCGTTCCGCGGCGGGGCGATGAACAAGCTGTTCGCCACGCATCCGCCAATGCGGGACCGGATCTCACGGCTGGAGCGGATGGCGGGCCGGCCGCTGGTGTAGTCAGGGACAATGGGCGACGCGCAAACTCCCTGGCGATGCGCAAACTCCCTGGCGACGCGGAAAGAGGCCGGCGCTGCCCATATTCGGGCAGCGCCGGCCTCTTTGCGTGTCGGCAATACTTTTGTGCGTCGAAAACGACGGCGGGGGACAGCTAGCTGCGGAAGTTCACGAACTGCAGGTCGGCTTCCTCGAAGTCCTTCAGCAGGGCCATGGTGGCCTGCAGGTCGTCGCGGGACTTGGACGTCACGCGGAGTTCGTCGCCCTGGATCTGGGACTTGACGGACTTGGGCGCTTCGTCGCGGATGAGCTTGTTGATCTTCTTGGCCAGGTCCTGCGCGATGCCCTCCTTGATGGAGGCCTCGAGCCGGTACTCCTTGCCGGATGCGTAGGGCTCGCCCGCGTCCAGCGACTTCAGGGAGATGCCGCGGCGGATCAGCTTGGACTGGAGGACGTCCAGCACCGCCAGGACCCGTTCCTCGGAGTTCGCCTTCATCAGGATCTTCTCGCCGCTGAAATCAACCTCGGCGCCGACGCCCTTGAAGTCGTAGCGCTGCGCCAGTTCCTTCTGCGCCTGGTTCAGCGCATTGGCCACTTCCTGCTTGTCTACCTTGCTTACGACGTCGAACGTTGACTCGCCTGCCATGACTCTCCTTGTGCTGGTGGGACCCTGTGCGCTGACAGGGCGTGATCACTGCATTCCAGCCTAATACGGATGCCCGCGCTGATGGGGTCCCGGATTCACAGTTCCCTTTCAGCGGACGCTCCGCAGGAACGAAGGAGGGAGGGGAACGGTTGAACGTGTTGGGAAGTTGCTCGAAGGGAACACCATGCACCGCAAGGCCGTCCGTTATGCCACCCGCACCACCTCAGCCGCAGCCGGGGCGGTGGCAACAATGGCATCGTCGGTTGCCGCCGCCGCGGTTGCGGCGTCCATCATCCTCGCTCCGGTAGCGGACGCTTCATCCCGGATGGAAGGCGTCAGCGAGGACCTGCTGCGAGCCGTCCAGCTGAACCAGATCACCGAGGAGCAGGCCGTGAAGTTCGAGGCCCGGCTTGCCGGGAGGATCCTGGGGGAGGCCTGATTCCGTTCCCTTCCCCCGTTGTTTCAAGGGTTTTCCGGGCCTGCGAGGCCCGATTCGATTCTTCGGCGGAAGTTCTGTAAAGTTGTCTTGCCCGCGGTTACTGGAAGCGGAACGGCCCGGAAACGGACGCTCCGAAGACTGCATCGGCGGGTACTTCTTTTGAAGTTCGGCAGATTACCCGAGCGGCCAAAGGGGGCTGACTGTAAATCAGCTGGCAACGCCTACGGGGGTTCGAATCCCTCATCTGCCACCCAAGCGAAAGCCTCCGGAACCACCAGGTTCCGGAGGCTTTTTCGTGCCGTGGAACCGGCTGCTGCACGCCCGTCCTGGGCTTGTTCGCAGATCGGGCCCTTCAAGGTTCTGAAGCGCGAAGAAGCCCAGGAATCCAGGACACGGGCTGGCATCCGTGCCTTCGAAAGCCGTCCCGGAACCGTGCCAAACCGCCGTCGACATGGGCAGTGGCCGGGCGTAGGCTGGCAGCATCGGCGCATGTGCCCGATGCCCTGCGTCGATATCCAATCGATGAAGGAGGACCAATGAGTGCCGTACGTGAATTCATGACTACGGACGCACAGTGTATTAAGGAAAGCCAGTCCCTGGCAGATGCTGCCCGGATGATGCTGGACCTTGACTGCGGATCCCTGCCTATCTGCGGCGACGACGGCAAGTTGAGGGGCATGATCACGGACCGTGACATCGTGCTCAAGTGCGTGGCCGCCGGACGCGACCCGCGCGAAATGATGGCCCGCGACCTCGCCTCGGGCAAGCCGCACTGGATCGACGCCGACGCTAACGTTGACGCCGCCATCGAGATGATGGAAACGCACCAGGTCCGCCGGCTCCCTGTCATTGCCGACCACAAGTTGGTTGGCATCATCAGCCAGGGGGACATCGCCCGCAACTACTCGGAACAGCGCGTGGGCGAGCTCGTGGAGCACATCTCTGAGCGCAAACGGATGAACGCATAGCGTGGGATTTCCTGGCGCAGTCCATGCCCTTGTCCGCGGCTCCCTGCCTTGAAGGCCAGGGACCGCGGACAAGCTGTGCGGGCAACCCTTATGGCAGTCAGTTCAGTGCTATCAGGAGCATCTGGCTGGTGCCGGGGATGCAGGTCTGCAGGATGGCCCGGGGGAAGCCGCCGAAGACCGCAATGACATCATTGGTGGTGCCCGGGTTGGGCACCTGTCCCCGGGCCGAGACCGTGTAGGTTCCATAACCCGGGATGCTCACTGTCTCGCCCACCCCAATGCCGGAGAAGCGTGCCCAGCCGCCGCAGAAATCGTGCTCCGTAATGAACAGCGAATAGCCGTCGTTGGGGGTGTAGTGGATGGGGCCAATGCAGGCGTCCACCATGCCCTGGCCGCCGGCGCCCGCAACATAGATGGTGCGGACGGCGGGCGCGGCGGGGACAGGTGCCGGAGCGGCCGCCGGTGCCGGGGCGGGAACGGAAGCCGCGGCGGGGGCAGAAGCAGGTGAGGCCGGCGCCGGCGCCGCAACTGGCGGGCCGGTCAGCACCAGAGTCTGGCCTGGGAGAATGATGCTGAAGGGGCCAAGGCCGTTGGCGGCGAGCATGGCATTCATGTCCACGCCGTGGCTGGCCGCGATGGCCCCGACAGTATCTCCGGGCACCACGGTGTAGAGGTTCGGGTCACCCGCGGGCGCGGCTGCCGGAGCGGGCACGGGCGCCGGTTCGGGAGCAGGAGCAGGCGCCGGTTCTGCCGGTGCCGCGGACTCCGGTGCCGCCGCTTCCGGGGCTGGTGCTCCTGCCTCGGAAACAGGCTCCGCTGCGGTGTTCGGCACCTCAGCTGATGCCGCACCGGCAACCTGGCCGATCGCCGTCGTGCTTTGGTCCAGGGGGGCGGGAGGCGCCGCCAAGGCACCGACCCCGACGGCGGCCACCACGGCGGCAGTGGCCATCCCGGCCCACAGCCTGTTGCTGATGGCCGGCCGCACGCCGGTGAGGTCGGTGCGGGGTTCGTCGGTGGCAAAGCTCCTGCTGGGGCCTTCGGGAGTGGAGAGGTATGGCTGATTCATGGGTAGCCCATCCGGGTTCGGTCCATGGCAGGCTGGCGCAGTGCGCTCCAGCACGCAGGACGGATTCAGGAAATATGCGCCGGCCGCCCCCAGCTGTTGCCGGGCTGCACAAAAGGCGCGTGATGGAGCGACCGCATACCCAGAAAATACGGAGGCTCCGTGAGGAGGCAGGACCCCGGGAAGCCAGCCCGGGGGACCCGCCAGCACGTGTTAGGTCCTAGGAATCCCGAGTCTAGGAACTGCGCAGGGCAGCGGCACCAGTAGGAATTACCCGAATATTTGCGCCCGATACCCGGTAGCCCGTGACCGACTACTCAAGAGGCGGCAACCCAATACTTGCCCGGAGGCCGGCGGCTACAGCGTGCGCCGCTCCTGGAGCTCGGCGATCTCCCGCCGGAGCGCGGCAATTTCAGCCACCAGCCCCGCCATTTCAGCGCGGACCGGCTCTTCGGCCTCGGATACTGCCTCAGCGGTGTCCTCCACCCGCTGGACCAGCCAGGACGCGATGGATGCCGTGACCACACCCAGGACGGCAATGCCACTCATCATCAGCGCAGCGGCCACCATGCGGCCGATCGGCGTCACCGGGTACATGTCGCCGTAACCCACGGTGGTGATGGTGGTCATGGCCCACCACAGGGCATCACCGAAGGTAATGATCTTCGCGTCCGGCACCGACTGCTCCACGTCCAGGACCGCCAGGGCCCCAACGAACACCAGCATCGTGGCCGAACCCGCCACATAGGTGACCACGCGTCCCCGCAGCGTGTCGCCCAGCGTCCTGTGCAGCACGGACAGCAGCGTCACCAGGCGGAGGAGGCGCAGCGGCCGGAAGAACGGCAGGGCCACAATCACCAGTTCATGCAGGTTCCGGATGAACCACGTGGCGCGATCGCCGGCAAGCCACAGGTTTGCCAGGTAATCCACCACAAAGATGCCCCACGTCGCCCACATAAGAGCTTCGAGCCAGAGGGCGGCGCCGCCTTCCAGCCTGCCGATCACCTGCCACGCGTACGCCCCCAGGAAAACGAGGGCAGTCACCGTCAGCGGCCAGTCCGCAAGGTCCCGGTAGCGTTGTTGGGTCATGCAGGAAATCCTACTGTCAGGTCCAGCGCCTGCTCCGGCAAGCATGTTACCGGCGGGTAGCATAAGGGGATGCACCTGCTCCTGAGAACCCTCCTGATGCTCTTCCGCTCGTCGCGCCGGCCGCCGCTGACGGTCTGGGACAGCGCCTCGCTCCCGCTGCGGGTGCTGCCGACGGACATCGATATCGCCATGCACGTCAACAACGGCATGTACCTGTCCCTGATGGACCTGGGCCGGTTCGACCTGATGGTCCGCAGCGGCGTGTGGCAGCGGATGCGCCGCCGGGGCTGGGGGCCGGTGGTGGCCGCGGAGACCATCGCCTTCCGCAAGTCCCTCCAGCTGTGGCAGCACTACACCATTGAGACCCGCATCATCGGGCTGGACGCCAAAGCCATCTTCTTTGAACAGCGCATGGTGGCCGACGGGGAGGTGTATGCCCGTGCCTACATCGCCACCCGCCTGGTGGCCAAGGGCCGGCCGGTGAGCCAGGAGGAGATCCTGCGCGAGTTCGGCGAGCCGCCGGTGGACCTGGTCCTTCCCGACTGGATCCATGAGTGGCGGGCGTCCAGCGCGCTGCCCGGCAGCAGGACGGCGGCGCCGCACCGCTGG
The DNA here is from genome assembly GCF_006151685.1 of Arthrobacter sp. BB-1. NCBI lineage: Bacteria > Bacillati > Actinomycetota > Actinomycetes > Micrococcales > Micrococcaceae > Arthrobacter > Arthrobacter sp. BB-1. The sequence continues at coordinate 146,065 of NZ_VDEV01000026.1, read as the reverse complement.
GAAGCATAGTGGCCTGAGCGCCAAAACCCCGTGTATAGGGACCGTGCCCGTTATTCCCGATGACGCGCGGAGCGAACAAGGGCCCTCCACGGAGGACATGCCTGGGCATCCCGCGTACCGTTGACACATGGCTACCCTAGACATCACAGGTGAACAGTTCGCATCCACCATCGAAGGCAACGACATTGTCCTGGTGGATTTCTGGGCGGAATGGTGCGGACCCTGCAAGCAGTTCGGCCCCACGTACTCAGCAGTTTCCGAGAAGCACCCGGACGTCCTCTTCACCAAGGTGGACACCGAAGCGGAGCAGCAGCTCGCGGCCGAGGCAGGCATCTCGTCCATCCCCACCCTGATGGCCTTCCGCGAAAAGGTGCTGGTGTTCTCCCAGCCCGGTGCGCTGAACGCCCAGCAGCTTGAACAGGTGGTGGATGCCGTGAAGGCGCTGGACATGGAGGAAGTCCACGCCCACGTGGCCCGCCAGCGGGAAGAAGCCGCGGCAACAGCCGGCAAGCAGGCAGGCCCGCAGGACGGCACCCAGATCCCGGACGCCTGATCCGTCCTTTATATTGAATGCCTTAACTCGAAATGCGGGACCTCCCACTGGGAGGTCCCGCATTCGTTAATGCTCGGAGTGCAGGGGCTAGAGGCGTTCCAGCTTGACCGGTTCCGCCAGCAGCGCGCTCAGGGATTCGTTGAGGTCCTGCACCGCGATGCCCTTGGAATGCTTGGCAAGGTCCTCCTCCGACGCCCACTGCTCAGTCAGGACCAGCTTTTCTTCGGTGGCTTCTGTCAGCTCGTAGCGGATGCAGCCGGGTTCGTTCACCACCTCGTCGATGGCTATTTCGAGGGCCAGCTTCACACGGTGGAACTCGCCGTCGTTGGGGATGAACGTTGCCTGCAGGTCAATGGGTGAACTCATGGATTTCACAATACCGGGAGCCGGGGAGGGCGGCGCTTCTGTTGCGCCGGACACCCGGGGGTGTTGTGGTGGCGCGGTGCTTCTATTGCCAGGGCCCACTTGGTAGCGTGCCACCATGCGCGCATACACAGCCGGGGACACTGACGTCCCGCTGCTCGAGGAGACCATTGGCCGGAACTTCGAGCGGGTGGTGGAGCGGTTCCCCTTCCATGATGCCCTCATTGAGGCGGCGCCTGTTCCGGGCGCGGATGCGCGCCGCTGGAGCTACACAAAGATGAACGACGACGTCGACCGACTGGCGCGGGCTCTCCTCGCCCTGGGCATCGCCAAGGGGGACCGGGTGGGGATCTGGAGCCCCAACTGCGCCGAGTGGACGCTGCTGCAGTACGCCACGGCCAAGGCCGGCGCCATCCTGGTGAACGTCAACCCGGCGTACCGCAGCCATGAGCTGGAATTCGTGGTCAGGCAGAACGGCATGCGGATGCTGGTCACGGCGCCGTCGGACCGGAACAGCGACTACGTGGGGATGGCCCGCCGTGCGCTCGCCCGGTGCCCCGACCTGCGCGAACTTGTCTTCCTTCCCGCGCCTGGCGGGCCAGGTGGACAAGGGCCTGAGGGGCAGGGGCCAGGCGGGGAAGGGTTCGACGCCGGCGTCCCCCTCAGCGACGCGGAAATGACGTACGCCGAGCTGCTTCGGCGGGCGGACGCCGTCGGACATTCGCACCTGTTGGCCCGCATGGCTGAACTCGGCCCGCACGATCCCATCAACCTGCAGTACACGTCGGGGACCACGGGCTTCCCCAAGGGGGCCACCCTGACGCACCACAACATCCTGAACAACGGATATTCCATTGGCGAGCTGCTCGGGTACACGGAGCACGACAGGGTGGTGGTTCCGGTGCCGTTCTACCACTGCTTCGGCATGGTGATCGGCAACCTGAATGCCCTCAGCCACGGCGCGGCCACCATCATTCCCAGCCGCGGTTTCAACGCGGCCGCGGCCCTTGAGGCTGTCCAGGATTTCGGCGGCACGTCCCTGTACGGCGTGCCCACCATGTTCATCGCAGAACTGGCGTTGCCCGATTTTGCGTCCTACGACCTCTCAACCTTGCGCACCGGGGTCATGGCCGGCTCCCTGTGCCCCATCGAGGTGATGAACCGGGTCATTTCGGAGATGAACATGCGGGACGTGGCCATCTGCTACGGGATGACGGAAACGTCCCCGGTGTCCACCATGACCCGGCAGGGCGACACCCTGCAGCACCGCACCGAAACCGTTGGGCGGACCATGCCGCACCTGGAAAGCAAGATCGTTGACCCGGCCTCCGGTGAGGTGCTGGAGCGCGGGCAGATCGGGGAGCTGTGCACGCGGGGCTACGCGGTGATGGAGGGGTACTGGAACCAGCCGGACAAAACCGCCGAGGCCATCGACGGCGAGGGCTGGATGCACACCGGGGACCTGGCCCGCATGGACAGGGAGGGCTACGTGGTGATCGAGGGCCGGATCAAGGACATGGTGATCAGGGGCGGAGAGAACATCTACCCGCGGGAAATCGAGGAGTTCCTCTACACCCACCCGTCCATCCGTGACGTGCAGGTCATCGGTGTCCCGGATGCGCAGTACGGCGAGGAACTGATGGCCTGCATCATCCTGGAACCGGGGGCGGAACCGCTGGATGCTTCCGCCGTTGCCGACTTCTGCCGCGGGCGCCTGGCCCACTACAAGATCCCGCGCTACGTCGACGTCCGCAGCAGCTTTCCCATGACGGTGTCCGGGAAGGTCCGCAAAGTGGAGATGCGGGAGGAAGCGGTGGCCCGGCTGGGGCTTTGAACTGCAACGCGGGGTCACTTCCCGCCCCATAATTCGGGTTCTTCGGGCAAGGAATGACCCCGCGATGTCAGTGCCGGCGGTGGTCCTGGATGGTCATCCGCGGGCCGAACGTGGGTTTGCGGAAGCCGCTGGCCTGGATCATCCGCACCACGCGCTGGCGGTGCCCCTTCCACGGTTCCAAGAGCCGGAGCATCCCGGCGTCATCCGTGCGCCTGCCGGTCAGCGCCGCCCCCACGTAGGCAGCCAGGTGGTAGTCGCCCACCGAGACCGAGTCCGGGCATCCGTGCGTGCGCTGCACCACCTCGGCTGCCGTCCACACGCCGATCCCCGGAATCACCTGCAGCTTTTCCGCCGCCTCCAGCGCCGGCAGCGCCGCCAGCCGTTCAAGCGCGACGGCGGAGCGCAGCGCCCGCATGACGGTGGCCGAGCGTTGCGGCCCCACGCCCGCCCTGTGCCACTCCCAGCTGGGGACCTGTAGCCACTGGGCGGCGGTGGGGGCCAGCACCAGTGCGCCCGGAGCCAATGCGCCGGCGGAGGGAGCGGGGGAGCCGAAGCGGTGCAGAAGGTAGCGGTAGGCCCGGCGGGCCTCGATCACTGTCACTTTCTGTTCCAGGATGATCGGGACGAGCTGGTCCACCATGCGGCCGCTCGCGGGAAGCCGGACGCCCTGGCTTCGCCGCCGCGCCTCGCGGACCATGCCGGGGAGGGTGGCGTGGAAGGCGGGCTCGTCGAATGCGGACCAGTCGTCCTCTCCACCCAGGAGCCGCGGCGCTGCCCCGACCGCGGCCGCGGCACCAGGACCCCAGGCCTGGACGTCCACGCAGTGCTCCAAGCCGGTGCCGGCAGTGGCGCTGAACCGCACGGTGGCAGGACCGTCCGTCGTCGTAAAGGCATTCCAGATGACGCTCCCCTGGACGCTGAAGGACGGATCGCTGTTGCCGCGCAGGAGCGGGCCGAGGGTCCGGGCAAGGTTGTACTGGCCGCCCGGATACCACCGTAGAGAGGCGTCCGCTGCGGCTGCCAGCCGGGCGGGAACCTCTGCAATTGTCATAGAGCCATCGTCCCACGCCCCAGTGACAACGGGCGGTCTCCGCCATCTGCGGCGGCAATCTTCGGCACCGTGCCCCACGTGCCAAAGGCCCTTAACCAGCCGTCATTCCGGGACTAGAATCCCAGGTGTGGCGCGGGGCGTCCGCGCCTTCCCTTCGAGATTCCAGGTGAGCGCAATGGGTGGAGTAGTGCATTTCGAAATCCCCGCTGACGATCAGGAGCGGGCCAGGAAGTTCTACCAGGAGGCCCTCGGGTGGCGGATCGACGCCGTCCCGGGAATGGACTACAACATGGTGATCACCACGCCCATGGACGAGGCCACCGGGCAGCCGACGGAAGCGGGCGCCATCAACGGCGGCATGATGGCCAGGGAGGGTGAAATCACCAGTCCGGTCATCACGGTGGATGTCCCGGACATCGATGCCACGCTCAAAACCGTGGAGCAGCTTGGCGGCTCCGTTGTGATGCCCAAGAACGAGATTCCCGGAATGGGCTACTTCGCCTACTTCAAGGACACCGAGGGCAACGTGATGGGGCTCTGGGAGAACCTGCCCGTGGGGGAAACGGGACAGGGCTCAGGTACTGAATCAGCTGCGGACGGCTTCTCCATCTAGGCGCCCGGAGCAACCAAGGGCGGGACCATGGGCACCCTCGAGCAGGTGCTGGCCATCATCACCGGGATCGTTTTGATCACGGTCGGCCTCCTCGAAGCCTTCCGGTACAAGGACCAGCGCCTCCACCCAATCTTCCTGATCAAACCCGGTGACACGTCGGCCGTCCGGATGTGGACGTTCAACCTCGGGTTCTACAACATCATCTGGGGTATTTTCGGGATCGCCGGCGTGGTGCTAGTGAACTCCGGGGAGGTCATCGTGGGCCGGACCATGGTGGCCCTGATGTGCATCGCGCACGCCATCCTCGGCATGATCCTGGTTATTAGCGAACGCAGGCTCTGGCTCAGCGGCATCGGCCAGTCATTCTTCCCGGTGGTGATTCTGTGGCTCATGTTCACCTGAGGCATGGCGGGCAAGTGCGGACGCGGGTGGCCGGGGAAGCGGTAGCTTTGTACACATGAAGTACGCCCAGTCCATCCTGGACCTCATCGGCAATACCCCGCTCATCAAGCTCAACCACGTCACTGACGGCATCAAGGCCACCGTCCTGGTGAAACTCGAGTACCTGAACCCCGGCGGATCCATCAAGGACCGCATCGCGATCAAGATGATCGAGGACGCCGAGCGGGAGGGCAAGCTGCAGCCCGGCGGCACCATCGTGGAGCCAACCTCCGGAAATACGGGCGTGGGCCTGGCGCTGGTGGCCCAGCAAAAGGGCTACAAATGCATCTTCGTGGTGCCGGACAAGGTGGGCGAGGACAAGCGCGCCGTCCTGCAGGCCTACGGCGCGGAGGTTGTCGTCACGCCAACAGCAGTCCCGCCGGACAGCCCGCAGAGCTACTACGGTGTTTCGGACCGGATAGTCCGGGAGACCCCTGGTGCGTACAAGCCGGACCAGTTCTCCAACCCCGCCGCGCCCGGCAGCCACTACCAGACCACCGGCCCCGAGATCTGGCGGGACACGGACGGCAAAGTCACCCACTGCGTGATCGGTGCCGGCACCGGCGGCACCATCACCGGCACCGGCCGCTACCTCAAGGAAGCCTCGGCTGACAGGCCGGAATCCGAGGGCGGCGTGGTCCGGATCATTGGCGCCGACCCGGAAGGTTCGGTCTACTCCGGCGGCACCGGGCGCCCGTATTTCGTGGAGGGCGTGGGGGAGGACATGTGGCCCGCGAACTACGACAAGTCCGTGCCCGACCAGGTGATCGCCGTCAGTGACGCGGACTCCTTCGCCATGACCCGGCGGCTGGCCCGCGAGGAGGGCCTGCTGGTGGGCGGGTCCTCGGGCATGGCTGTGGTAGCCGCACTGCAGGCGGCGCGGGACCTGCCCGCGTCCGCCGTCGTGGTCGTCATTCTTCCTGACTCAGGCCGCGGCTACCTGGCCAAAATCTTCAACGACCAGTGGATGCGCTCCTACGGCTTCCTGTCCGGCGGCGAGGAGACCTCCGTTGGGGAAGTCATCAGCTCCAAGAACGGCGAACTGCCGGACCTGGTGCACATCCACCCGAACGAGTCCGTCCGCGATGTCATCAACATCATGAACGAGTTCGGCGTCAGCCACATCCCGGTCCTGTCCCAGGAGCCCCCGGTGGTCATGGGCGAGGTGCTGGGCGCCGTGGATGAGCGCACCCTCACGGCCAAGCTGTTCCGCGGCGAGGCGAAGCTCACGGACAAGATCTCCGAGCACATGGGCCCCAAGCTGCCCGTGATCGGCTCGCTGGAAACCATCTCCGCGGCCAGGGAGCTGCTCTCGGATGTGGACACCGTCATGGTCACGTTCGTGGGTGCACCCGTGGGCATCCTCACCCGGCACGACCTCCTGGCCTACCTCAGCAACTGAACCGCTTCCCCTGACCTGCGCCACCCGTAAAGGAGCACCATGTCCGCCTCGCACACCCAAGGTTTCAACACCCGCGCCGTCCACGCCGGCCAGGCTTTCGAGCCCCGCACCGGCGCGGTTGTGCCGCCCCTGCACTTCAGTTCCACCTACGCCCAGGACGGCATTGGCGGGCTGCGGGACGGCTATGAGTACGGCCGCGGCGGCAACCCCACCCGGGACGCCCTGCAGGAACAGCTCGCCGCGCTGGAGGGCGGCACGCACGCCTACAGCTTCAGTTCCGGGCTGGCAGCGGAAGACTCGCTGATCCGTGCGCTGACCCGGCCCGGGGACCACATCGTGCTCGGCAACGACGCCTACGGCGGCACCTACCGGCTGATCAGCCGGGTCCTGGCCGGCTGGGGGATCGGCAACACCCCGGTGGACATGGCAAACCTTGATTCCGTGCGGGCGGCTGTCAGCGCCAACAAGACCAGGTTCGTCTGGGTGGAAACCCCGTCCAACCCGCTGATGAAGATCACCGACATCGCGGCGCTCGCAGACATAGCGCACGACGCCGGGGCCCTCCTGGTGGTGGACAACACCTTCGCATCGCCCTACCTGCAGACCCCGCTCGCCCTGGGTGCCGACGTCGTGGTCCACTCCACCACCAAGTACATCGGCGGCCACTCCGACGTTGTGGGCGGCGCCGTAGTGGTCAACGACGCGGACCTCGCTGAGAAGATCGGCTTTGTGCAGTTCGCCGTGGGTGCCGTCTCCGGCCCCATGGACGCCTTCCTCACCACCCGCGGGCTGAAGACGCTGGGGGTCCGGATGGACCGGCACAGCCTGAACGGCCAGGCCGTGGCCGAGTGGCTGCTGGAGCGTCCCGAGGTGGAGGCTGTCCTGTACCCGGGGCTGCCGTCCCACCCGGGCCACGAGCTTGCAAAAAAGCAGATGCGCAGCTTCGGCGGCATGGTGTCCGTACAGTTCAAGGGCGGTGAGGCGGCTGCCCGGAAGGTGGCGGAGTCAACCTCCGTGTTCACCCTTGCGGAGTCTTTGGGCGGCATCGAGTCGCTGATGAACTACCCGTCCGAGATGACCCATGCATCGGTCAAGGGCACCGAACTCGCCGTTCCCGTGAACCTGCTCCGGCTGTCCTGCGGGATCGAGGATGTTGAGGACCTGGTGGCAGACCTTGAACAGGCCTTCGCCTCAATCCCGTAGGGCTTTCTGCTGGCTTTCTTCAAGATAGTCAGCTAGGGTGCCGTTATGGCACTTCGATCCGACTGGTCCCGGCGCAACTGCAGCATGGCCCGCGGCCTGGACATCCTGGGCGACCCGTGGACCATCCTTATCCTCCGGGAGGTCTTCTTTGGCAACGGACGCTTCGATGCGATGAAGGCCCGGCTCGAGGTGGCCGACTCCGTGCTCACCAAGCGCCTGGCCGGCCTCGTCGAGTCGGGGCTGCTCACCAAAAGGGCGTACGGTGACGGCGGCCGCACCAGGTATGAATACGTGCTGACGGAGAAGGGCGAAGATGCCCTCCCGGTGCTGAATGCGGTGACAATCTGGGCGGAGAAGCACCTGCCGGCACCGTCGGAGCAGGCCCACATGTACGTCATCCACCGCAGCTGCGGCCAGCGCACCACTTCCGCCGATACCTGCACCGCGTGCGGGGAGCGGCTGACGGCAGCCAACACCAGCTGGCACAGCAGGTCCCGTTCGGCGGAACCCGTCCAGCTCTCCACCGCCCCTGGACACGAAGGAACAGCCGCATGAGCGTGGACAAGACCGTCGAGGGGGCGTCCCGGGAAGCCGGCCCGGGCCTTGCCGACGTAACCGCCGGCCCTGCCTCCGCCGTCGTCCGCTTGCAGGAAGCCCCGCCGGGGCGCCCGCGCCGCCGCCTGCACCCTGCATGGGTCGTGGCCGCCGTCGCCTTCCTCGCGTTGGTCGGTGCGGCAGGTTTCCGCGCCGCCCCCGGCGTCCTGATGGTCCCGCTGCAGCAGGAGTTCGGCTGGTCCACCACCGTTTTGTCCGCGGCGGTCAGCATCAACCTGGTCCTTTTCGGGCTGACGGCGCCGTTCGCCGCAGCGCTGATGGAGCGGTTCGGCATCCGGGCCGTGACTGCCACCGCCCTCGTGCTGATCGGCGCCGGCAGTGCCCTCACCGTGCTGGTGAACCAGTCCTGGCAGATCCTGCTGACCTGGGGGCTGCTGATCGGGCTCGGCACCGGATCCATGGCGCTGGTGTTCGCTGCCACGATTGCCAATACCTGGTTCGTGAAGAGCCGCGGCCTGGTGATCGGCATCCTCACCGCAGGCAGTGCCGCCGGCCAGCTGGTGTTCCTTCCATTCATTGCCGTGCTGGCGCAGGATCCGGGCTGGCGGCAGGCGTCGCTGCTGATTGCCGCCGGAGCCCTGGCCGTGGTTCCCCTGGTGCTGAAGTTCCTCAAGAACTCGCCGGCCGACGCCGGGGTCCTGCCCTACGGCGAGACCGCACCAGAGCCTGTTCCGGCCAGGCAGGCCACGACGCCGGAGCCCGCCGCCCGCAGCAATGCCGCCGTCCGTGCCCTGCAGGTCCTCCGGCGGGCCAGCCGCGTCCGGACCTTCTGGGCACTCGTGGCCGGGTTCGCCATCTGCGGCGCCACCACCAACGGGCTGATCGGCACCCACTTCATCCCCTCCGCCCACGACCACGGCATGACCGAGACCACCGCTGCCGGCCTGCTCGCCGTCGTCGGAATCTTCGACATTGTGGGGACCATCGCCTCCGGCTGGCTGACCGACCGGTTCAACCCCCGCATCCTCCTGGCGGTCTACTACCAGTTCCGCGGCATCGGCCTGCTGGTGCTGCCCCTGCTGCTGAGCGCCGAAGTCCAGCCGAGCATGATCGTCTTTGTGGTGATCTACGGCTTGGACTGGGTGGCCACCGTGCCGCCGACAGCGGCCATCTGCCGGGAAACGTTCGGCGCGGACGGCAGCGTGGTGTTCGGGTGGGTCTTCGCGGCCCACCAGCTCGGCGCGGCCGCCGCCGCCCTGGGCGCCGGCGCCATCCGGGACGCCACCGGCCAGTACACCTACGCCTGGTTCGGTGCCGCGGCAATGTGCACCATCGCGGCGGTCATCAGCGCCACCATCCGCAGGCACTCGGGCTCCCGCGAGCCCGCCACGGCAGGGACGCCTGCCTAACGCCGCCCGCCTGACACCGGACCCCGACCCGCCGCTACTAGGCTGGTGCCATGGAGACGCCGCCCGAAGTTCCCGTCCGAAACGTCGCCCTCATCACCGGCGCCGGAAGGTTTGCCTCCATCGGCGCCGGGATCGCCCGGCAGCTGGCGGCGGAAGGCTGGGACCTGGTCCTGGCTTACTGGCCGGGCTACGACGCCCGCATGCCGTGGGGGACTGAACCGGACGACGTCGTCCGCCTGACTGCCGAGCTGGAAGCCATTGGTGCCCAGGTCCATACCCTGCCCGCTGACCTGGAGGACCCTGCCGCGGCAGAGAAGCTGGTGGCGGACGCCGTGCAGCTCACCGGCCCGCTGCACGGCATGGTGCTCAGCCACGCCGAGTCCGTGGATTCCGGCATCCTGGACACCAGCCTTGAATCGTTCGAGCGGCACTTCGCCGTGAATACCCGGGCCAGCTGGCAGCTGATTGCCGCGTTTGCGCGGCAGGCAACGGACGACGGCGGCGCGATCGTTGCGCTGACCAGTGACCACACGGCGTTCAACCTGCCGTACGGCGCGTCGAAGGGGGCGCTGGACAGGATCGTGATTGCCGCCGCCCGGGAGCTGGGGCCGCTGGGCATCTCGGCGAACGTGCTGAACCCGGGGCCGGTGGACACCGGGTGGATGGATGACGAGGTCCGCGCGGCTCTCCTGTCCCGGCAGCCCACCGGACGCCTGGGAACACCGGCAGACGTGGCCGGCACCGTGGCGTTCCTGCTCTCGCCCGCCGGCCGCTGGGTTTCCGGGCAGCTGATCAAGTCAGACGGCGGCTTCTCGGCTTAGCGCCTTTCCCGCCCGGCGCCCCTCCCAGCCCTCCCTTCCCAACTAGGTAGCGCTAAGTGTCGTTTTGACCCCTCAAAACGACACTTGGCGCTACTTACTTGGGGGAGCGGGCGCTGGTTTGCCCGGCGGCGGCCTTGCCCGTGAAATAGCCCCGGGTGGAGGGGAGGAAACGGCAGACGACGGCGAGCACCACGCCCAGGGCCAGCAGCAGCACGCCGCTCACAAACGCGCCGCCGACGCCGAAGATCTGGGTGTTGCCGTACGCCGGATCCCACATCTGCACGGCAGAGATGAAGAAGGCCGCTGTCAGCAGCAGGGCGCCCACCAGGGGAAGGATGCCCCGGAACCACAGATTCCGCACGGACTGCCGCAGGGTGCCCCGGAAGTACCAGAAGCAGGCGAAGCCGGTCAGTGCGTAGTAGAACGCGATGAACAGGCTGATGGCGCTGATGGAATCGGAGAGCAGGTTTTCACTTAGGAAGCTCATGGCCACGTAGTACGCGATGGCCGCGGCCCCCATGACCTGGGTGGAGAAGCCGGGAGTTTGGTTCTTCGGATGCACCTCGCCGAACTTCGCAGGCAGCGCGCCGTGGACCCCCATGGAGAGGGTGCCGCGGGCCGTGGGCAGGATGGTGGTCTGGGTAGATGACAGGACCGAGGCCAGGACCGCGACGACGATCAGCCAGCCCCACGGGCCCAACACCACGTCCCGCATGGCAAGGAACACGTCGTCCTGGTTGGCCTCGTTGCCCAGGCCGATGCCTTCGGTGCCCACCGTGGCGTACATCATCACCAGGAGCGCGACGGACACGTAGATGGCCACCAGGATGAAGGCGGAGATCACCGCGCCGCGGCCGGGGGTGGTGGAGGGGTTCTCCGTTTCCTCGTTCACTGCCAGGCACGTGTCCCAGCCCCAGTAAATGAACAGGGCAAGGAGCGCACCGTGGACCACGGCCCCGGGATCCGCGAAGGCACCTGCCGGGTTGAACCACTCAAAGTCGAAGGGCTGGATGGTGGTGTCGTCCCCTGCTGAGCCCCGGACAATCCCGACGACGATGGCCAGGGCAAAGATGCCCAGCGCAATGTACTGCACATACGTCAGGACCCGCTGGACGTGCTCGCCTAGCCGGATGCCCCGGTAATTGACCAGCGTCATGACGGCGATGAACAGCACGCCGGTGCCAGTAACCAGCACCTTGTTCCCGGCCAGGGAGCCGTCACCCACCAGGAGCCACAGGTACTGTCCGGCCACCTGCGCAAGGTTTGCCAGGACCACGATGCCCGCGAGCGCCACACCCCAGCCGCCCAGCCACCCTGCCCAGGGGCCGAAGGTGCGGCGCGACCAGGTGAAGGTGGTTCCGCAGTCCGGGATGGCGCTGTTCAGTTCGCGGAACGCATACGCGATGAACAGGACGGGGATAAAGCCCAGCAGCAGGATCAGGGGAGTGTAGTTCCCGTTGACGGCCACGATGAGGCCCAGTGTTGCCGCCAGCGAGTACACCGGCGCTGTGGAGGCAAGGCCGATCATCACGGAGTCGCCGAGGTCCAGGATGCCGGCACGGAGACCCTTGGCCGGAACAGTGGTGCCTGGCGTGCCTCCGGGGCCGCCCGTCGTCGTAATCTCTGTGCTCATGCTGCCACCGGATTCATAGTGCGATACCTGCTTTGCTGGAGGCCACGGCCGAAAGCGGCGCCGGCGCGTCGATGGTGTTGGGCACGAAACGGCAGAAGTAATCGGTGACGGGCCCGTCCGATTCCCGGATGCCGCAGCCCACCGATTCGCCGTCCACCACCCACAGGCCCAGGACGGGATGGTTGCCGTCAAAGTCCGGCAGCGGGTGGTACTGCTGGTAGCACCAGCCTTCACGGCCGTAGCCGCCGGGCTGTTCCAGGCTGATACCGGCCGCGTGGATCTTGATGTTGTCCCCCTCGCGGCCGTGCAGCGGCTTGGCAACCCATTCCTTCAGCGGGCCGGGCTCGTTGAGGAAGGCGGGCAGCAGGTTGGGATGCTCCGGATACAGGTGCCACAACGCGGCGAGCAGGGCCTTGTTGGAGAGCAGCATCTTCCACGCAGGCTCAACCCAGCGCGGGTTGTGCGCTCGCTCCAGCAGCCGGTGGCCGAACGGTTCCTTCATCATCAGCTCCCACGGGTAGAGCTTGAAGATGGTGCTGATCATGAAGTTGTCCAGGTCCACGAACCGGTTCAGGTTGGGGTCCCAGCCGATATCGGACATGTTGATGCCGATAGTGGTCCACCCCGCCTGGCTGGCCACGTCCCGCATGTACGCCGCGGTCATCCAGTCCTCGCCGGACTCCTCAACCTCCGAATGCGCAACGTGCAGGGTGCTCATCCCGGTGCGGTACTGCACCTTCTTCCACTGCCGGATCAGCGCCTCGTGGATGCCGTTCCACTGGTCCTTTTCCGGAAAGACGTCCTGCAGCCAGAACCACTGCGCCACCGCCGCCTCGATCAGGCCCGTGGGGGTGTCCGCGTTGTACTCGAGCATCTTGGCGGGTCCGCCCTGCCCGTCGTAAATGAAATCGAACCGGCCATAGACATCCACGTCCCCGGCCTGCAGGGATTCTGCTGCGAGTTCCAGCGCCTGCGCGCCGATGCCGAGGGTGCCCATGGCACCCGTGGCCAGGAACTTCGCCGCTTCCAGGCACATCCGGTGCATTTCTTCGGCCGTTTCCTCGAGGCGCTCCACCTCCTCCATGGTGAACTCGTAGTACGCGGCCTCGTTCCAGTACTCGATCCGGCGCCCGTCGTCCATGGTGGTGGTGGAGAACACCAGACCCTGCTCCTCGATCTTCTGCTTCCAGCCAGGCCTGGGCTCAGACATCAACCGCTTCACGCTCAGCCCCCCGAGACCTTGCCGCCGCCACCGCTGCTGCCGCTCTTGGCGCTGGTTCCAAAGCCGCCCCGGCTGACCGTTCCGCCTTTGGTGCTGTATCCGGTGGACACTTTTGCGCCGCTGGGCACGGTCCGGGTGTAGTTGGGTGCGGTGGACCGGTTCTGGCCTACCGGCGGAACGTAGGCGCCGCGGGAGAAGAAGTACCAGGCGAAAACACCGCCGCCGCGTCCGGCGGAGCTGTCGCAGTTGCGGTCCTCCACGCGCTCGCCGGTTTCGTCGTTGAAGCACACCTGCGCGTACTCGGGATCGTCCTGGTTGCTGGCCACCACGGCGGTGATGGTGCCGGCGAGCAGCGCTGTTACGCCCAGGCCTACGACGACGGTGCGCCGCTGGGAGCGTTTCTTCCGGGACGCCTCTTCGTTGAGGTGCCGTTCGCGGTCCCGCGCGAACGGGTCCACCGGAGTGACCGGCTGGTTCAGTAGTTCCGGGCGCAGTTCCGGCTTGGGCACCTGCCAGGGAGGGGGCTTCGCGCCGCTGTGCCCGTCCCCGCCCGGCTGGCCGCCTTCGCCCGCAGGCTGGCCGCCGGGCCGCCCGTGGTCCGGGTCCTTGTTCGGGTCCATGGTGTCCCCCTCAGTTGTCCACGTGAATTGGGCACAGCGCTGCACCCCCCAATTGCAATCCTGAAATCAGCGTAGTCCCTGCCGGTAGCGGCTGCGAGTAGGGCAGCCCGTCCGGAACAGGGGAGAAGTCCCCATCCCGGCAGCTCCCCGCCGCTGCCGGCCGCCGACCCTACACTGGAGCCATGGAAACCGCCTCTGTCCTTGCCGTGTGCCGCGTCCACCAGCTCCTTCCGGACGCGTCGAACGTAGGCGTGACCGCCATTGACAAGCGTCCCGCCGAAGGCCCGGTCAAGGTGCACCGGTTGGGCCTGCAGGGCGACATCCAGGCCAACCGTGTCCACCATGGCGGGCCGGACCAGGCCCTCTACGCGTACTCGCAGGAGGACGCGGACTTCTGGGAGGGCGAACTCCAGCGCGAGCTGCCGCCGGGGTTCTTCGGTGAAAACCTTCGGGTTGCCGGGATCGATGCCACCGGCGCGGTGATCGGAGAGCGCTGGAAGATCGGCCTGGACGTCGAGGTGGAGGTCACCTCGCCGCGCACGCCCTGCGCCACCTTCCAGCGCCGGATGCGCGAGCCGCGGTTCGTCAAGCGTTTCACCGAGGAAGGCCGGGTGGGAGCCTACCTGCGGGTGGTCCGGACGGGGAGCATCCAGGCGGGAGACCATATCCACCGGCTGTACGTCCCCAGGCACGGCATCACCGTGGGCAAGTGGTTCAGCGAGCCTGACCTGGAAGCCATGGAAGCACTGCGCGACGCCGATGCCGACGGTGAGATCCGCCTGCAGCAGCCGGAGTTCAGGCAGAAGTTCGAGGCGCTGGAACGGCAGCTGGGCCGGTAGCCGCAAGGGCAAGGCGGCTGGAAGGGGAGCGGTGTGCGCAAGCTCACCGCCGTCGTCGTACGTTCAATTTCCGCTGCGGCGGGTGCGTACCTTACACTTGAAACATCCCCCACTCCGGAAATCCCTTATTCCTGCCCAATTTTTGAGGCAGGACTGGCAAGTGTTGGGGCCCGCACAAGCGATGCGGGCATTTTCATAGGGAGAGCCGGCTAAAGAAAACGCTGTACAGACTGCTGGGATAGCAGCCAAGAGATGCAGCGGGAAGTCCTGCCACGGGATTGCGAAAGCGCCGGACTTCTGTGACCGGCCGGTCAATGTTTGCCCGGCATCCACGGCACACGTACTGCGGCTCCACTCACCTCGGGTAGTGCCGTCTGGCCCCCTATGGATGAGGAATATCTCCCTATGCCCGAAAATCACAACGACGCCACTGCTGAAACAGCAACTGCCAGCATCGAATTCACCGAGCCCGCTGCCCCCGCAGCCGAGGCCGCCCCGGCACCCGCCGAAGCCCCCGAAGCAGCTCCCGCCGAAGCCCCCGCCAAGGTTGAGGAAGCCCCCGCCGCTCCCGCCGCCAAGGCTGAGGACGACGAGGAAGAGGGCATCAAGTTCGCCGACCTCGGCATCGACGGCCGCGTCCTCGCCGCCCTGCAGGATGTCGGCTACGAAAAGCCTTCCCCCATCCAGGCAGCAACCATCCCGCTCCTGCTCGAAGGCCGCGACGTCGTGGGCCTCGCCCAGACCGGCACCGGTAAGACTGCAGCATTCGCAGTACCGGCACTGTCCCGCCTGGCCGAACTCCACGACCTCAACGGCCCGTCCCGGAAGACCCAGGCACTGGTCCTGGCTCCCACCCGTGAGCTGGCGCTGCAGGTTGCCGAGGCCTTCACGTCCTACGCCAAGCACATTGACGACTTCACCGTCCTCCCCGTCTACGGCGGCTCCGCCTACGGCCCCCAGCTCGCCGGCCTGCGCCGCGGTGCCCAGGTTGTTGTTGGTACCCCCGGCCGCGTGATCGACCACATCTCCAAGGGTTCCCTGGACCTGTCCGAGCTCCAGTACCTGGTGCTGGACGAGGCCGACGAGATGCTGCGCATGGGCTTCGCCGAAGACGTGGAGCAGATCTTCCAGCAGACCCCGTCCGACCGCCAGGTTGCGCTGTTCTCGGCCACCATGCCGAGCCAGATCCGCCGCATGTCCAAGCAGTACCTGAACAACCCGGCCGAGATCTCCGTCAAGTCCAAGACCACCACCGGCGCCAACACCCGGCAGCGGTACCTGCAGGTCATGGGCCCGCACAAGCTCGATGCCATGACCCGCATCCTCGAAGTTGAAGAGTTCGACGGCGTCATCGCCTTCGTGCGCACCAAGATGGCTACCGAGGACCTGGCTGACAAGCTGAAGTCCCGCGGTTTCCAGGCCGCCGCGATCAACGGCGACATTCCGCAGCAGCAGCGCGAGCGCACTGTGGACGCACTGAAGGAAGGCCGCATCGACATCCTCGTGGCCACTGACGTCGCCGCCCGTGGCCTTGACGTGGAGCGCATCAGCCACGTCATCAACTACGACATCCCGCACGACACCGAGTCCTACGTGCACCGCATCGGCCGCACCGGCCGTGCAGGCCGCTCCGGCGACGCCATCCTGTTCATGACGCCGCGGGAGAAGTACCTGCTGCGTTCCATCGAGAAGGCCACCCGTCAGCCGGTGGAGCAGATGCACCTGCCCACCGCCGAAACCGTGAACACGCTGCGCCTGGGCAAGTTCGCCGAGCGCATCACGGAAACCCTGGCCTCCGAGGACGTGGCTCCGTTCCGCGACCTCATCGCCTCCTACGAGGAAGAGCACAACGTGCCCGCCTCGGAGATCGCCGCAGCCCTTGCCGTCATGGCGCAGGGCGGGCAGCCTCTGCTGGTCAAGGAACTGCCTGCAGCTCCCGAGTTCCAGAAGCGCGAGCGCTCCAAGGACGGCTTCGGCTCACGCGGCCCGACCCGCACGCTGACCGAGGGCAATGCCACCTACCGGATCGCCGTGGGACGCCGCCAGCGCGTCATGCCGGGTTCCATCGTGGGCGCCATCGCCAACGAGGGCGGCATCTCCTCGGCGCAGATCGGCGGCATCGACATCCGCTCGGACCACTCCCTGGTGGAGCTGCCCGCGGACCTGAGCCCCGAGCAGCTGCGTGCCCTGTCCCGCACCCGGATCGGCGGCGAGCTGATCCACCTCGAGCTGGACAACGGCCGCAAGCCCTCCGGCGAGCGCGGCTCCTACCAGGGCAACCGCGGCGGTGACCGGGGAGGCAACTTCAAGGGCAACGGCGGGTTCAAGAAGGAATTCCGCAAGTCCGACGGCGAGCGGTCCTCCGCGGACCGCGGCGGCCGCTCCTACGGCGAGCGTTCTTCCTTTGGTGCTGACAGCGGTGCCAGCCGCGGCCAGGCCAGCGACTCCCGCTTCGGCGGCCACGGTGACGGCTCACGGAAGCCCCGCCACGGCAACGAGGGCGGCCAGCGCGACTTCAACCGCAAGGGCAAGTGGTAAACCGTCAGCTAGCCTGACACGTTCCCCCGGTGGGCCGGCTTCCAAGCCGGCCCACCGGCATTTAACCCTTGAAGTTTTTGTCCAGATGCGCAGACTCCCAGGGGCTCGAAACCTGCATACCCGGACAAAAACTCAAGCCGCGTGTGCGACTCGACACACCAGGGCCGTTGATCTGCTGCAAAACCGTCCGCAGGCCTGGACCCTGTCGCCGTCTGCCCGGCCGCACAACCCCGTAATGGCGCGGAAAATCGGGGTCCAAGGGGCGCGAACTGCAAGCGTTGCGCCGCCCAAAAGCCACCCCGGACGCCGATTTGTTGGTGGGAAAATCTTCCGGTAGAGTATTTACTCGTTGCCCCCCTAGCTCAGTGGTAGAGCGCGTTCTTGGTAAGAACGAGGTCACCGGATCGATTCCGGTGGGGGGCTCTGGATGAGGGCCTGTGTCAAGGCGGTTTTGACCGGCTTGGCGCAGGTTTTTCTCATTCGTGGCGGTGTAGCTCAGTTGGTTAGAGCGCACGACTCATAATCGTGAGGTCGGGAGATCGAGCCTCCCCACCGCTACAGGCTAAGCCCCCGGGATCCTTGAGATTCCGGGGGCTTTTCTGTGCCCTTTTCGGTTCCGCCAACAGAAGGTCCTTCGGCTCTGGCGCCACGGGACTGGCGGTAGAGGATGGATCCAAAGGCAGGAGCGCGGCGAGGAAGGCCAACAATGTCCCGAACAGCTGGGTCCGGCGGGCCACCTGCCGCCGCCGCCGGGACAGGCCGACTGGCCTTCGTGGACGTCCTGAGGGTGCTGATCATCTCCATGGTGATCATCCACCACGCCGCCCAGGCGTACGGGGAGACCGGCGGCTTCTGGCCCGTGGAAGACCAGGCCACCAGCGACTGGTTCGTCCCGTTCTACACGGTGAACGCGGCCGTGGGCCTGGGCCTGTTGTTCCTGGTGGCCGGCTACTTCCTGCCCGGCTCTTATGAGCGCAAGGGTCCGCGCCGGTTCCTTAGGGAACGGTGGGTCCGCATCGGGGTGCCGCTCGTTTTCTTCGTTGTGGCAGTCAACGTTCCGCTCGCCTACCTGGCGTCCGGAAGTCCCGCTCCGGGGGAGTTCGTTAGGTCCCTCTACGACGGCGCGTGGCAGGGCGCCTACCTCCACCTGTGGTTCCTGGCCCACCTCCTCCTCTACTCGGCCGCCTATGTCCTGCTGGCGGGCCGTATCCGCCGGCTGCGCCCGGCCGCACCAGGGGGCCCGCGGCGGACACTGCCCCCGCCTGGCCACCGCGCCATCCTGGCCTTCGCAGCGGCCCTGGTCCTGGTCACCTGGGTTGTCCGGTGGTGGTTTCCCGTTGATGACTGGGTGCCGCTGTTCTTCGTCATTCCAGCGGAGCCCGCCAACCTCGCCCAGTACGTGAGCCTGTTCGTTTTGGGCATCCTGGCCTACCGGAACGACTGGTTCCGGCGGATCCCGCGCCACATCGGCTTCACCTGGCTGGCGGTGGGCCTCATTGCGTCCGCGGCCATCTTCTCCCTGCAGGCCTTCCATCTCTGGAATGTTGCCACCGCGACGGGAGGGCTTGATGGGCGGTCGCTGGTGCGGGTCTTCCTGGAGACGATGGTGTGCGCCGGCCTGTCCGTGGGCCTGGTGGTCACGTCCCGGGAGCTCTTCCACCGTCCCGTACGGCTGCTGGCAGCGATGGCCGCCGCCAGCTATGCCGCGTACATCCTCCACATCTTCGTCGTGGTGGGCCTCCAGGTGGCCATCCTGCAGGCCAATTGGCCGGCCGGGGCTAAGTTCCTCCTGGTTGCCGTGCTCGGCGTCGTGGTTTCCTTTGGCTTGGGCCACATTTCCCGCTCGGTGCCGGGACTGCGGATACTGCTTGGCACCGTCCCGGAGCGCCGGCGGGCAGTCTGACTGCTCCCGTGAACTGCGCGTGAACGCGGTGGCTTCCAACTCCCCGCCTTCGAGGCCACAATAGGGACCATGGGCCAGCTCACCTACACCTGCATCACCTCCCTGGACGGGTATGTGGCGGACAGGAACGGCAACTTCGACTGGAGCGCGCCCGACGAGGAAGTCCACGCCTTCGTCAACGACCTCGAACGGGACGTCGGGACGTTCCTGCTCGGCCGCAGGATGTACGACGTTATGGCCGTTTGGGAAACCATGGGCGGTCCCGGCGACCCGCCGGTGATCCAGGACTACGCCCGGATCTGGAAGGAGGCAGACAAGGTTATCTACTCTTCTTCGCTTGCAGTCGCCGGGACGTCCAGGACCCGGATCGAGCGCACCTTCGACCCGGACGCCGTACGGGCGATGAAGGCCGCAACGGACGGGACGATGAGCATCGGCGGTGCCAACCTGGCCGGACTGGCATTCGCGGCAGGACTGGTGGACGAATGCGGATTCCTGATCAATCCGGTGGTGGTCGGGGGAGGCCTGCGGGCCTTGCCGGACAACCTGGAAGCCCGGCTTGAACTCTTGGACGAGCGCCGGTTCGGCAACGGCGTGGTGTACCTTCGCTACCGTTGCCTGCCCTGAGGGGCAGAATGGGGGCATGACCCGAATCGCAATCATCGGCGGCCACGGCAAAGTGGCCCTTCACCTGTCCGCCCTGCTCACGGAAGAAGGCCACAGCGTCACCTCGTTCATCCGCAACCCGGACCATGCCGCGGACGTCGCGGCAACGGGGGCAGCGCCGTCGGTCCTGGACGTTGAAAATGCGACGACGGCGGCCATCGCCGAAGCGTTGAAAGGCCATGACGCCGTGGTCTGGTCCGCCGGCGCCGGCGGCGGCAACCCGTCACGCACCTACGCAGTGGACCGGGACGCGGCAATCCGTTCGATGGATGCGGCCGCGGAAGCCAATGTGGGCCGCTACGTGATGGTGTCCTACCTGGGCGCCGGCAAGGACCATGGCGTGCCGGCGCACCACTCCTTCTTTGCGTACGCCGAGGCCAAAGCCGCCGCTGACGAGTACCTGCGGGGCACCGGCCTTGCCTGGACCATCCTGGGCCCGGGGGCGTTGACGGACAAGCCGGGAACCGGGCTGATCGATGTCAGCCCCGCGCCCGGCGGCAGCCGGGAAACCTCCCGAAGCAATACCGCAAGCGTCGCGGTGGCCGTGCTGGACCTGCCGGAAACGGCGGGCAAGACCATCGAATTCTGTGACGGCACGCTGCCTATCGCCGCTGCCCTGCAATAGCGGCAGGTCAGCTGGCTTAGCGCTGTAAATACTTCGCCCTTCCTGCACTACCGTCGCCCGTCGCGTGCTACTTCGCCCCGCCGTTGCTTTGGTGACGGCGCATTCCAACCGCCTCGCACAGTCCCGCACTTTCAACAGCGCGTCATGGGAAGCCAATTCTGCCAACCGGCGTTGCCCACAAGCTGAACAGTGCAGCCATGAATACCGGCACTTGGCCAGGTGAAGTGACCGAAACCACCTGCGCGCCCGTGCCGGAGTTCGGCGGCAAACGGTGCTGCTCAAGTAAGATGGCTCTTTGTTGCCTGCCTTTGCGGCATCGTCAGTGCCTGCCGGCCGTTGGCCGAGCTAATGAGAAGTGCGCACCCCTGAACTCCGTGTTTGGAATCGATGTGCCCTGTGACTGAGTCTCCTTCGTCCGACGGGTGTTGAACATTGGTCACTGCCGGTGGTTGCGTCGAAGGG
Organism: Arthrobacter sp. BB-1; assembly: GCF_006151685.1. NCBI lineage: Bacteria > Bacillati > Actinomycetota > Actinomycetes > Micrococcales > Micrococcaceae > Arthrobacter > Arthrobacter sp. BB-1. The sequence continues at coordinate 125,312 of NZ_VDEV01000026.1, read as the reverse complement.
AATCATGACAATACTGGTTGATCCGTCCGCCGAGAACCGGGCCCTCAGACTTCGATCCCAAGGACAGAGGTTACGCCGTAGCGGGTTCAGGACTGATATTCAGGCGTTGAGGGCGCTTGCCGTCGCACTGGTTGTTCTTAATCACCTATGGCCAAATCGTCTCTCTGGCGGGTTTATAGGCGTGGATGTCTTTTTCGTTATTTCCGGTTTCCTCATCACGTCGCATCTTGCGAAGGAGCTGAGGGCTAACGGAAGGATACGTTTGGTGACCTTTTATGCCAGACGCGTCAGGCGTCTAATGCCGGCTGCCTTCCTGGTCCTCGTCGCATCGTTGCTGCTCGCCGGCACCGCGCTGCCTTACAACCGGTGGCCGGCTACTGTTCAAGAGGTCCTCGGCAGTGCTTTCTACATCGAGAACTGGCTTCTGGCGGCCAAGTCGGTGAACTATTCGGCCATGAATGATTCAGCAACTGTGGCCCAGCACTTCTGGTCCCTTTCCGTTGAAGAGCAGTTCTACCTTTTCTGGCCGCTGATTTTGATGGGCCTGTATATAGTGTCAGGAAAGATGCGGAAGTCTTCCCAAGGGGTCCTCTTGGCAGGCGTCAGCGTAGCGACCGCCCTCACTTTTGTCTGCAGCGTATACCTTACGGCGGTGTCGCCCAGCCAGGCGTATTTTGTGACGCAGGTGAGAGTATGGGAATTCGGGATTGGTGCCATTGTTGCGCTGGCTGGCTCCCGTACATCATTTGGGGCTAGGACTTGCAATGTTGGCTCGCTGGCTGGATTCGCGTTGGTCCTCGCGAGCGCTATGGCATTCGGCCCCCACACCGAGTTCCCGGGATGGGCAGCGATGGTACCGGCTGTGGGAACTGCCTTGGTTATCCTTTCAGGCTCTGCCGAAAAGCAGCTATGGCACAGCCGCCTGACAGGGGCAAAGCCAGTTCAGTTCGTAGGTGGCATTTCATATTCACTGTATTTGTGGCATTGGCCGCTCATCGTGGTGGCCCCATACCTCGCCGGGGCCGACCTGAACGCAGGCATCAAGCTTTTCGTGTTGTTTTCGGCTGTTGTGCTTGCTTGGCTCACCAAAGTCTTTATCGAAGACAGGTGGCTTGATAGAGGCGTGAACACGAGCCCCAGTCCGGCGCGACCAGTCTTCCTCCGTCTGGCTGTTGGCATGACGGTCATAGCCCTGATGGCGTTGGGTTTGAGCGCCCTGGGAACTCAGAAGGCTGGCCAGGCCCGCCTACTGGCGGAAAAACTGGCAGCCAACCCGTGCCAGGGGCCCTCAGTAGTGGACCGAGTGGATGAATGCGGGAGTCCTTTTACCAAGCCAGTCGCGTTGCCGAACATGGCGTTAACCAACTCATATGCACAGTTCCCCGACGAATGCCAGAATGACAACACTCTTGCGGATGGCCTTTCAGGCCATCCGGCCTCCTGTGACTTCTCGGGCGGTGATCCTAAATCTGAGACGGTCTGGCTCGTGGGTGACTCGCATGCCCAGCAGTGGCAGACGGCCGTATTCGAACTGGCCAAGGAACGCCAGTGGAAGCTGAAATGGAGCTACTTTGGGGGTTGCCCGCTCGTAGACGCCTCCTATCGGGGTTACGAGGGCCAAGTGGCTGATCCCGCGAAAAAGGCAAGCTGTGAAAAGTGGAGTCAGACCGTGGCCACAGCCGTGGAACGAGACAAGCCCAGCAAAGTGTTCGTAAGCATGTTCTCGACGGGGGAACAGATTGAGGATGGGAGTGGACGTCCTCAGTTGGCCCAATACGCCGATGGCCTCGTCAAGTATTGGAATCGTTGGATCGATGCAGGCGCCCTGGTCTTGCCAATATTCGATCCCCCCCAGAACGGTTCAGTCCGCAGTGCTGACTGTCTTGCGCTCCATGCCGAAAACCCAGTGGAGTGCGCTGTTCTGAAGAACAGAGCGCTCCCGCAGGAGCCCCTTAAGGTGGCAGTCGAAAAAATGGATAGCCCCAGAGTGCGGCCACTGGATCTCACTCGTTATTTCTGTGACGACACCAACTGTTACTCCGCAGTTGGTGGAGTTTCCATTTATTATGATGCCGATCATCTGAACAGGGAGGTCGTCAAAGGACTCGTTCCCATGTTCGCTGCGCAAGTTGACTGAGTCGAAGAACCGGGGAATCCGAGAGGGCAACTTGCGCTGAGTCCAGTAGGAGGGTGCACGCGACGCCGGCACCACCATGAAAGTGCGTTTGCCTTTTGACAACGAGGTAACTCTGGCTCATGGCTCCGCCGGTGTAACACTTGCATCGCTATGAGACTCAAACATGAACTGCCAGTTGAAGGTCGAGGGAATGCTTCTCCACATAGTCCAGCGCGCCGCGGACAGCCCCAACGGTGACAATCGAGTCGCCCAGCGGTGAAACTGCAATACGCGGGGGAGTGGCAGTGAAATCCTTCAGCTGCCGGGTAATCGGTTCAAGCAGGACGCCCGCCGAATTGGCCACTGCCCCGCCGATCACCACAAGCTCCGGGTTGAACACAGTGGCCACCGCGCCGATCACCCGTGCCACGCGATCCGCCAGGCGGTCCAGTATCCGCAGGGCCATGGCGTCCCCCTCGGCGGCGGCTGCGAAGACGTGCTCAGCCTCCGCGCCGCCTTGGGCCGCATACTCCCGGAGGGATGTCCTGGTTTTGCCGGCCAGCGCCTCGGCCGCCCACGTCCTGGCCAGGCTGGCGATGCCAAACGTGTCCCCCACACCCTCCACCCGGTCCAGGAACGCGAGCTCACCGGCGCCACCGCGGCTTCCATGCAGCAGCCGCCCGCCGTCGATCACCCCTGAGCCGAAGCGTTCGCTGGCAAGGATCACCACGACGTCGTCCACCCCCGCCGCAGCACCCCGCCAGCGGTCGCCGAGCGCGGCCAGGTTGGCGTCGTTTTCCAGCAGGACCGTCCAGCCGTGCCGGTCCCGCATGGCTGCCTTCAGGCCGACGTCGAACAATCCCCAAAAATGCTGCGCCAGCAGTACCTCGCCGTTCCGGTCCACCGGCGCGGCAATGCCGGCGCAGACGGCCAGGACGGAATCGGGCGGGGCGCCCACCCCCCGGAGTGCGGAGAGCGCGGTGCGGTCGATGACCGAGACGCGTTCCGCGGCGGATATTTCGGCTTCCGCGAAGGGCAGGCTGGAGCGCCCCAGCACCTGCCCGCGAAGGTCCGACACCACCACCGTGGCTTTGGAAACCCCGATGTCCATGCCGAGCACGTAGCCGGCGCGCTCGTTGAGTTCGAAGCGGCGGGCGGGCCGGCCCTTCCGGTACCCGCCGAAGGCCCGCTGGTTCTCCAGCTCGAGGAGCCAGCCCCGCTCCTTGAGGTCCTCGCAGACGGCGATGGCCGTGGCGCGGGTGAGGCCGGTGGCTTCCATGACTTCCGTGACCGTGACGATCCCGGAGGAGCGCATGAATTCCAGCACGGCGCCGGCACTGACGCGGCGGAGCAGCTGCGGGGTGGCAGCCGTGGTTTCAGCCATGCTGTTGACCTTTCCGTGCGGCGGGCCAGATAATGATCGGGCAACTAAATTTAGAACCAAAATAAATATAGTCGACAAGCAGCAAAGGATCACCCCTTGTCCACCACCGCCACCCTGGCAACCCTTTCCGATTCCGACCGCCTGGCCGATCCGAACTGGTGGCGCCAGGCCTCTGTGTACCAGATCTATCCGCGCAGCTTCGCGGACTCCAACGGCGACGGCATCGGCGACCTGAAGGGCATCACCTCCAAGGTCCCGTACCTGAAGTCGCTCGGGATCGACGCCGTCTGGCTGAGCCCTTTCTACCCCTCGGCGCTTGCCGACGGCGGCTACGACGTGGACGACTACCGGGACGTTGACCCCAAGCTGGGCACCCTCGAGGACTTCGACGAAATGGCCGCCGCCCTGCACGAGGCCGGCATCAAGCTGATCGCGGACATCGTCCCCAACCACTCCTCCAACCGGCACGAGTGGTTCAAGGAAGCGCTCGCCTCACCCAAGGGATCGCCTGCCCGTGACCGCTACATCTTCCGTGACGGCAAGGGCCCCAACGGCGAGTTCCCGCCGTCGGACTGGGACTCGGTGTTCGGCGGACCCGCCTGGGAGCGCATCACCGAGCCGGACGGCACCCCCGGCCAGTGGTACATGCACATCTTCGCCAAGGAGCAGCCGGACCTGAACTGGTCCAACCGGGAAATCCGCGAGGACTTCCTCAAGACCCTGCGCTTCTGGTCCGACCGCGGCGTGGACGGCTTCCGGGTGGACGTGGCCCACGCCCTCACCAAGGACCTCACCGAACCGCTGCTGTCCAAGCTGGAACTGAGCGCGGCCAACACCGGCGTGGACGGTTTCGACGACGGCACGCACCCCTTCTGGGACCGCGACGAAGTGCACGAGATCTACGCCGAATGGCGCGAGGTGTTCAACGAGTACAACCCGCCGCGCACCGCCGTGGCTGAAGCCTGGGTCCACGCCACCCGCCGGGCACGCTACGCCAGCCCGGAGGGCCTTGGCCAGGCCTTCAACTTCGACCTGCTGCAGGCTGACTTCGACGCCGCCGAGTACAAGGAGATCATCACCCGGAACCTGGCCGAGGCGGCCGCCACTGGTGCCTCCTCCACGTGGGTCTTCTCCAACCACGACGTGGTTCGCCACGCCACCCGCTATGGCCTGCCCCAGGTCTCGAAGGGCAAGGCAGGCACCAAGGGCCAGGACGGTAAGGACTGGCTGCTCGCCGGTGGCCCCAAGGAGGAACTGGACACGGAGCTCGGCGAGCGCCGCGCCCGCGCCGCCACCCTGCTGATGCTGGCTGTCCCGGGCTCCGCCTACCTCTACCAGGGCGAGGAGCTGGGCCTCCAGGAAGTGGCGGATATCCCTGAATCCGAGCGCCAGGATCCGTCCTTCTTCCGCAACAAGGGCGTGGAGATCGGCCGCGATGGCTGCCGCGTCCCGCTGCCGTGGAAGGTTGAAGGAACCTCCTTCGGCTTCGGCGAAGGCGGTTCGCACCTGCCCCAGCCCGACTGGTTCAGCAAGTACGCCGTCGAGGCGCAGGACGGGACCCAGGGTTCCACGCTGGAGCTCTACCGCAAGGCCCTGAAGCTCCGCCGCGAACTGCAGACGGACGAGGAGCTGGAATGGCTGGAGACCGGCAACCCGGAGGTCCTGCACTTCCGCCGTCCCAACGGCTGGCAGTCCGTGACCAACTTCGGGGACACCGCCGTCGCGCTTCCCGACGGTGAGGTCCTGGCCAGCAGCGCGCCGCTTGAGGACGGCAAGCTGCCCGCCAACACCACCGCATGGCTGCGCTGATGCCTGGACCGGTCCCCGAACGGCGGCCCTCCTGATGCAGGAACTGATCTATGGCTGCATGGGCCTGGGCGGCAGCTGGTCCGACGAGCCGCATGCCGGTGAGCATGTGGACGAGGCCGCTGCCGCCGTCGAGGCTGCCCTGGCCGCGGGAATCACGCTGTTTGACCACGCGGACATCTACCGCAGCGGCAAGTCCGAGGCAGTCTTCGGCGAGGTGCTCGCGTCCACCCCGGGGCTGCGTGACCGCATCCGGCTGCAGACCAAGTGCGGGATCAGGCTCAACGAGCGCGGACTGAAGACGCACTATGACCTCAGCCGGGAAGCCATCCTGGAGCGCGTCAACGAAAGCCTGAAGCGGCTGCGGACGGACTACGTGGACGTCCTCCTGCTGCACCGCCCGGACCCCCTGGCGGACCCGGCGGAGGTGGCGTCCGCCGTCGGGCAGCTGATGGCGGAAGGCAAGGTCCGGCAGCTCGGCGTGTCCAATATGTCCGGGGCGCAGATCGAGGCGCTGCAGGACCGGCTGGAAACCCCGGTGGTGGCGAACCAGCTGGAGATGAGCCTGCTCAAACGGGCCTGGCTGGAAAGCCAGGTGCTGGTGAACCATGCCGAGCACCTGGACTACAGCTTCCCGCACGGCACCCTGGAGTACTGCGTGAGGAACTCCATCACGCTCCAGGCCTACGGCTCGCTTGCCAAGGGCCTGTACACCGGGGCGGAACCGGAAAGCCCTTCGTCCGCTGAGGCAGCCACCGCCGAGCTCGTTGCGGCGCTGGCGGGGGAATACGGCAGCACGGGGGAGTCGGTCCTGCTGGGCTGGCTGATGAAGCACCCGGCCGGCATAGCCCCGGTGATCGGGACCGTCAACCCCGGCCGGATCCGTGCCTGTGCCGACGCCGCCCGCGTGGCCCAGGCCATGACCCGCGCGGACTGGTACCAACTCTGGGTCACTGCGCGCGGCAGCAACATCCCCTGACCCACCCCAACTAAGTAGCTGCAAGTGTCGTTTTGGCGCCCCAAAACGACACTTGCCGCTACCTGCTTTCGCCGCCGGGCCTGTCATATCCCGTTTAGTTCGTATTGAACCTCCCGAGCCGGCCGTTTTCGCCCCCGTGCCCCTTCCGGGGCGGATACGGTAGATACATGACGTCTACCATCGCCACCGAGACCGTAAGGCCGGAACGCAATATCCCCGCAGAGATCGCCCGTTCATGGCTCCTTGTGAATGCCATGAAGACGGAGCTCTTCGACCAGTCGGCAGTGTCCCGCGCCGACTCGATCATCCTGGATATTGAAGATGCCGTGGATCCCTCCCAGAAGGACCAGGCCCGGAACAACGTGGTTGACTGGCTGACCGCCGGCGGCAAGGCCTGGGTCCGCATCAACGACGCCACCAGCCCGTTCTGGGCAGCGGACCTGGCCGGCCTCCGCGGCACCCCGGGACTGCTCGGCGTCATGCTGGCCAAGACCGAATCCGCGGACCAGGTGACCGAGAGCTTCCACCGCATGGACGGCAAGACGCCCGTCATCCCGCTGGTGGAATCCGCCGTCGGCATCGAGGAAGCCAACAACATCGCCAAGGCCCAGGGCGCTTTCCGCCTGGCCTTCGGCTCCGGCGACTTCCGCCGCGACACCGGCATGGCCGCCACCCCCGAAGCCATGGCCTACCCGCGCGCCAAGCTCGTCGTCGCCAGCCGGGTGGGCAACCTGCCAGGGCCCATTGACGGACCCACCGTGGGCACCAACCACCCCATCCTGCGCGAGCAGACCGGCATCACGGTGATGATGGGCATGACCGGCAAGCTCTGCCTGGCCATCGACCAGACCCCCGTGATCAACGAGGTCATCAGCCCCACGCCGTCGGACGTTGCCTGGGCCACCGACTTCATGGCCGACTTCGAAGCCAACGGCCGTGTGATCCGTGACGGGTCCGACCTGCCGCGCCTGGGCCGCGCCGAGAAGATCATGAAGCTCGCGGTAGCCTTTGGGGTGCAGCCCGCGCTGTAGCACCCACGCTTTTCACACCAGGAGACCCCGTGACCGATGCGCGCTATCTGGTCCACGGGGTCTTCTGGCCTGCGGGGGACGGTTCTGCCAACGGCGCGCCTCCTGTCCTGCGGCTGCAGGCTGCGGACAGCACCTTCCGGGAAACAGCGCTCGACGACGGCACCAGGCTGGGCGTTCGGCTCGCGGCCGACGGAAAGTACTGCCTCGGCCACCACCGGGTCCATGGCCCTGGCCACCGGGACCACGTGCTGTGTGCCGGCCGCCTGCCCTCGGCCCGCGGACACCAGTGCGAACGGTGCTTCCTGGCGGACGACTTCCGGCTCATGCACGACTTCCACCGTGACGGACGCGTCCCGCCCGGGCTCCGCAGCTACCTGATGCAGCCGCACTGGCTCTACGTGGCCACCTTCGCCAACGGGGCCAGCAAGGTGGGAACGGCTTCCAACCTGAGGAAATGGCAGCGGCTGGCCGAACAGGGCGCGGTGGTGGCCAGGTACATAGCCCGCGCCGCGGACGGCCGGATAGTACGGATCCTTGAGGACCTGGTAACGCGCGACGGCAGGCTCCCGCAGCAGGTGCGGTCAGCCGCCAAGGCAGGAGCCCTCGCCGACCCCGCCCCTGCGGGCTTCCTCAAGGCGCACAATGCGGCGCTGGCGGCCACAGCGCGCCGCGTCATTTCCCGCTCTGGCCTGGATGGGTTCGAGGTGGTGGACGAAGCCTGGGCCAGGCACGGACTGGCTGAACGGCTGTGTTCGGCAAGCCCCAGGCACGCCTACCCCCACAGCCTGGCTGACGGGCCGCACGGCTTCACCATCCGGTCCGTCTGCGGCAGTTTTGTGCTGGCCACGCTGGACGATACGGACCTCGAATTCGTTGTGGACCTCGGCCGGCTCAAGGGCAGGCGCATCGAGCTTGGAGACTATTCCTCGGAGGTCCCGGCCGTGCAGGAAGCCCTGTTCTAGGGTTGGCCGGTAGACTTTCAGGGTGCTGAACGAATTCTGGGCCACCGCCCCAACCCGCTACAAAGTCCTGGTCTTCAGCGCCATGGGGTTGATCGCCGTCGGCATCATCCTGAACCTGGTGGGCAACACCAGCGGCAACACCGGCCTCGCCACAGCATCCCTTCCGCTGATCGGGCTGGGCCTCGTCCTGCATATCGCCGGCATCGTGGTCCGCGGCCAGACCATCAGGAAAAACTACAAAGGGTAGACGGCATTCCGGCGGACGTGGCTGCGGGCATGTTCCACGGCGTCATCGAGGTCCTCAAACAGGTGCCTGTGGTGCCGCAGTGACCGGATCACCCCCACGTTCGTGACCAGGCCCAGATGGTCCGGACGGACCCCCTTGAGCAGCACGGTGATGCCCCGCAGCTCCAGGGCGGAGATGACCTCCACCAGAGCATGCGCCCCGGTGGCGTCCAGCATGCGCAGCTGGGAGAGCCTGATGATGGCCACCTGCACGTCCCTGATCTGGCTGATCTCCTGGAGGATGCGTTCTGCGGCACCGAAGAACATGGCCCCGTCCAGCCGGAGCACGGCAATGTGCTCATCCCCTTCTGCCTGCGGCCCGGGGATTTCTTCGCGCTGCACGCTGCTCAGCGACGCGAATTTGCGCAGGGTGAAGAGTGCGGCCGCCGCGAGCCCTATCTGGATGGCGACGATCAGGTCGAAAGCAACGGTGATGATGGCCGTGAGGATGAAGACGGCGGCGTCGGCCCTGGTAGAGCGGATGATGGCCGTGACGGTCCGCCGGGACACCATCCTCGCCGCGGTGACCATCAGGACTCCGCCCAGCGCCGCAAGGGGAATGCGGCTGACCATTCCGGAAGCGAGGTAGACAATGGCCAGCAGCACCACGGCATGGACCCCGGCGGAGAGCCGCGTTTTCGCTCCTGAGCGGACGTTCACCGCCGTCCGGGCGATGGCTCCGGTGGCTGGCATCCCGCCGAACAGCCCGGCCGCAATGGAAGCCAAGCCCTGGCCCGTCAGTTCCCTGTCCGGGCTGTAGGGCCCGCTCGGGGTTCCGTCAGGCCCGCTCATGCCGGCTGCCACCCGGGCGGAGAGCAGCGACTCAATGGCGGCAAGGCAGGCCACTGCCACCGCCGGCATCGCGAGGCTGCCCAGGGAGGCCAAGTCAAATGCGGGGATGGCCGGCGCGGGAAGGGAGTGCGGCAGCGGACCAATGCGCGGGATGCCCAGTTGGAAGAGCTCGGAGGCCGCAGTGGCCAGGAGGACCGCGAGCAGGCTGGCCGGAAGCGCCCGGAACAGCTTTTGCACCAGGACCATCACGACGGCGACCCCCGCCACGAGCGCAAGTGTCACCAGCGCGGTGGGGACGCGGGCCCCCGATGCCGCCTCAACAGCGGCGAGCAGGGTGTTGTGGCCCGGGACACCGGACGTGCCGGTGGCCAGCGGAACCTGCTGGAGGAAGATAATGGCGGCGATCCCGAGCGTGAAGCCCTCCACCACGGGCCAGGGAATGAACGCAACAGCCCGGCCCAGGCCGCTGAATCCCAGGACGCAGACCAGTAGCCCCGCCATGACCGAGAGCAGGGCCACGCTGACGGCGCCGTGCACTGCCACGACGGGGGCGAGGACCACAACCATGGCGCCGGTTGGGCCGGAGACCTGCACAGGGGATCCGCCCATGACGGCTGCCACCAGGCCGGCCACGATCGCGGTGATCAGGCCGGCCTCTGCGCCCACCCCAGAACTGACGCCAAACGCCAGCGCCAAAGGCAGGGCAACGATGCCCACGGTGATACCGGCAAGCAGGTCGGTTCGCCACGATTTCCCGAGTCCCGTGTAATCCAGCCTGGAGGGCAGGAACTGGTTGGCGCGCTTGCCCGGGGCGCGCACACCAGCACTCACGGGGTGTTCCCGCCGTCGAGGTGGCCTGCGGGCAGCTGCTGCGCCAGCCGGAGCTGCTCGTTGGAGCCGGCAAGGCTGTCCAGGAGGAAGGTCCGCGCGATGGAAAGCAGCTGCGCAATTCCGGGGTGTGCCAGCTGGTACGTTACGGCGTTGGCCGTGCGGACCGAGGTCACCACCCTGTGCTTGCGCAAGGTGGCCAGGTGCTGGGAGAGGTGCGAGGCTTCAAGGCCGGTTTCTGCGAGCAGGTAGCTGACGGCCGCCGTTTCCTGCGGGGCCGCGGCCAGCAGCTCGAGGATCCGGATTCTGGCCGGGTGCGCCAAGCCCTTGAAGAGGTTGGCTTTGATCTCGTACAGCGGGGCCTGGGCGGAGGACAACATGGAAAAGCGCTCCTGTGCGCGGTGCCGCCAGGCACGCACAGTGCCGAGCGGCATGATGGAATGATAAATCCATCATATCAGTGTGGTGCAAGGTCCTGCCCGGTACGGCAACGATAGGCTTGGGCCCATGACTATCAATCCGGACCTGCAGGGCCGCAGCTACCCTGCCGCAGAGGTGTACGACGTTGGCCGCGAGAAGATCCGCGAATTCGCCCGTGCGGTCAAGGCCGCCCACCCTGCACATTTCGACGTCGACGCCGCCAGGGCCCTGGGCCACGCGGACCTCGTTGCCCCTCCGACGTTCGCCATCATCATTGCCCAGCGCGCCGACGCCCAGCTCATTGAGGATCCGGAAGCCGGCATCGACTTCTCCCGTGTGGTGCATGCCGACCAGCGCTTTACGCATCACCGGCCCATCTTCGCCGGCGACCGGCTGGTGGCGGAACTCCACGTGGACGGCGTCCGTGCAATGGGCGGGGGAGCGATGATCACCACCCGCTCCGAAATCTTCGCCCTCGGTTCCGGCGAGGCCCGTGAGCCTGTCACCACCACCACGTCATCCATCCTGGTCCGCGGAGAGGGACAGTAACCATGAGCCTCAACATCCACGACCTCAGCGCCGGCCAGGAGATCGGCAGCCGCACCATCGAGGTCACCCGCACCGACCTGGTCAAGTACGCCGGCGCCTCCGGCGACTTCAATCCCATTCACTGGAACGAAGCCTTCGCCACCAGCGTTGAACTGCCCGGCGTCATTGCCCACGGCATGTTCACCATGGGCTCCGCCGTGCAGCTGGTGACGGATTGGGCAGGCGACCCTGCCGCCGTCGTCGACTTCCAGACGCGCTTCACCAAGCCCGTCCTGGTCGCCGACACTACGGGCACCGACGAACCAGGCGCCACCATCGAGGTCAGCGGCATCATCGGCAAGCTCGACGCCGAGGCGAACACCGCGCGCGTTGACCTCACTGTTGTTTCCGCCGGGCAGAAGGTCCTGATGAAGGCCCAGGCCGTCGTCAAGCTCTCCTGAACTCCTGTGTCAAGGACTGAGGGAGGATCCCCCATGGGTATCCTCCCTCAGTCTGCTTTATGGAATTCCCTGACGCGATCCGCGGGTCAGGAAGCCCCGGCAGCGTTGTAGGCCGACTGGATGACAGAGCCCCAGTACGGGCCGTACATCTTCGTGGAGTTGCTGCCGTAGCCGTAGCTGTTGACCGAGTTCTGGTATCCGCCGGACGACGTGCCGATGAACCACGGACCGCCGGAGGAACCGCCGGTCATGTTGCAGGGAATCCCCTGGGTGTTGAACTGAGGGTTGTAGGGATCATTGGTGGCGGTCCCGGAGCAGCTCTTGAGGGACTCTCCATTGAAGGGCGGAGCGGCCGGGTAGCCGAAGGCCTTGTAGCTGAGGCCGCGGGCTGCATTGAACGTCACTCCGGAGGCGCCAACCACGTCGGCAAGGTTGCGGCCGTTCAGCGGTGACATCACGGCGAACCCGGTGTCGTACTGCATGTTGCCTGATGAGCTCCACTGCGTGGGCGCGTAGAGCGCCCTGGCCGTCCACTTGCCGTAGGGCGCGGCCCCGTTGAGGTAGGCGGGGACAAAGGTGAACCTTGTCGCGAAAGCGCCGGGCCCCTCATTGAGGCAGTGCCCAGCGGTGGAGACAGTGCTTCGGTTGGTGGACGCGACCGAGTTGGCCGAGCAGACGTAGTCGGCGCCGCCCAGGGTGAAGAACACCTTGCCGATATGCGGGACCGGGTTTTCGCTGGCGTTCGCCATGGGCTGGACTGAGGGATCCGAGCCCTTGACTTTGCTTTCAGCTCCCTTGCTGACGGCTTCTCCTGCCGGCGCCGTGTTGGCCTTTTGCCGCTGCAGTGCCTTTTTGGCGAGTACATCGCCCGGTGTGGCTGCCCGCATCCGCTCGGGAGTCCAGTAGTCAGCGTCTCCGACCGTCCTGGTGCTGCTCACCCTTGGAGCGCCACCGTCGTCAGGGGAAGGAGGTGCCGCCGTGGCGCCCCCTGCAGACGAAAGGGCGAACAAGGTGGCTGTCGAGAGGCTCATGAGGCTTGTGGCCAGAGTCCTGGTAATAGTCATAGCTGTCCTATGCGGTTTGGGGAAGCGGACCCAAGTGTGTGATCCGCTGGCTTGAAGGTACGCAGATATGACAAATTTGTAAATATCAAATACTAACTATGTTAGTTAATTGTCGATCTTGTTACTGAGCGGTGAGGGTGCACTTCGGCGGACGCCGTGAGGGCCCTTCCGGTTCCCTAGTATTGTGGTCTGGTGACTTCCACCCTGCTTTCCGAGCTGACCACGGCCGCCGTCGGAGGCCCCGCCGGCACCTACGTCGAGGCCCGCACCGAGGCTGAGATCATCGAGGCCGTCCGGTCTGCCGACGCAGCCGGGGAGCCTCTGCTGATCATCAGCGGCGGCTCCAACCTGCTGATTTCCGACGACGGGTTCCCCGGTACCGTGGTGAAGATCGCCTCGGAAGGCTTTACGGTCAACGCCGAGGATTCCTGCGGCGGCGTGGCAGTGGTGGTGCAGGCCGGCCACAACTGGGACAAGCTGGTGGAGTACGCGGTTCTTCACGCCTGGTCCGGGATTGAAGCCCTCGCCGGAATCCCGGGCTCCACGGGGGCCACGCCCGTGCAGAACGTGGGCGCCTATGGCTCGGACGTCTCCCAGACCATCGCCGCCGTCCGGACCTGGGACCGCGGGCGCAACGCCGTCAAGACCTTCACGAACTCTGAGCTGAAGTTCGGTTACCGGGATTCCATTCTCAAACAGACCACCACCAAGGGATCGCCGCGTTACGTGGTGCTGACCGTGGAGTTCCAGTTGCCCATCGGCCGGATGAGCGCACCCATCCGGTACGCGGAGCTGGCCCGCTCACTGGGAGTGGAGCAGGGCAAGCGCGCCTATTCCACGGACGTGCGCCGGGAAGTGCTGCGGCTGCGGGCATCAAAGGGTATGGTGCTGGACCCGGCCGACCGGGACACCTACTCCACGGGGTCGTTCTTCACCAACCCGATTGTTCCCGCAGAGGTCGCAGAAGCCCTGCCCGAAAACGCACCCCGTTACCCGGCAGGCAAGGACGGGCTGGTGAAGCTGTCTGCGGCATGGCTCATCGACCAGGCGGGCTTCGGCAAGGGCTTTGGACTGGAGCCGGGCAGCGTGAGCGGGGGCCGGGCGTCCCTGTCCACCAAGCACACGCTCGCCATCACCAACCGTGGCTCGGCCAGCGCCATGGACGTGGTGGCGGTGGCGCGCGAGGTGCGTGCCGGCGTCGAAAAGCGCTTTGGCATCGAGCTGCACCCGGAACCCCTGCTTATCGGCGTGCAGCTTTAGCGGCTTTCCCACACAGGGGCCTTTCCCGTGCATCAGTGCTGCCCCAGTTGCCGGGTGGCCATGGTCCGGGCCTGTACGGCGCATAGGATGGGGCCATGGCCGGGAAGCGCATCAGCCGCAAAACGATGGGCAGGCTGCGGCTGGTGTCGCAGCGGCTGGTGCCGGTCCCGGCGGGCCGGGTGCAGCCAAGAGAGCTGGGGCCAGACGTGCCGGGCTCCATTGCCGCGACCGTCCGCTGGATGACCGCCATGCAGGCCCAGGACCTGCAGGCGGCAGCGTGGGCTGTGGGCGCCAGGGTCCCTGAAGCGGGCCTGTCAGATGTCCGCTCCGCTCTCGATGCCGGCGCTGTGGTCCGCTCCTGGCCCATGCGCGGGACTTTGCACCTGGTGGCACCGGAGGACCTTCGGTGGATGCTTGGCCTCACAGCGGAGCGGCTCACCAAGGGCATCGCCTCCCGGCACCGCGAACTCGGCATCGCTTGGGCGGACGTGGAGAAATGCCGGGACATCGCGATGGAGCAGATTGCCGCCGACGGTCCCGCCAGCCGCGCTGAACTCTTTGGGATTTTCGACGCTGCCGGGCAGCCCACGCGCGGCCAGCGGGGCATCCACATCCTGGGGACCCTGTGCCGGCACGGCTGGCTGGTCCTGGGCCCGCTGGCCGGGAACCAGCAGCTGTTTGCGGCCTTCGACGACTGGATTCCCGTCTCGCGGACCCTGTCGCGGGAAGAGGCCGTGGCGGAGTTCCTGCTGCGCTACCTCCGCAGCCATGGCCCGGCAACCCTGCGCGACTTCGCCTGGTGGACGCAGCTACCCCTGACCGAGGTCCGGGCGGCTTTCGAGGATGTAAAAGACCAGCTGGTGGGGCTTGGCTACGACGGGACAAGCTACTTGCTGTCCCCGGAAACGGCATCACTGCTCGACGGCGGAGTCCCCGGCCAGCGGTCTGTCCTCCTGCTGCCCGGCTTCGACGAATTTGTGTTGGGGTACCAGGACCGGAGCCTGGTCCTGGCAGCGGAGCATGCCGGCAAGATCGTGCCGGGCGGCAATGGCGTCTTCAAAAAGACCCTGGTAGTCGGGGGAGAGGTGATTGGCACCTGGTCCCGCAGCGGTACCGGCCCTCGCGCCGCCGTCGCGCCTGAACTGTTCGATGGGACCCAGCCACTCGGTCCTGCCGCCACGGCTGCCCTCGCCAAGGAGGCCCGGCGCTACCTGGCCTTCCTCGAAGGCTGACCGCTTCCCGGAACTGCACGGGCGGCCCTGCCCCGCTTAACCGGTGCCGGGCAGCACCGTTCATGCGGGGCACGGCCGCTGTTGCAGTTGGAGGGCCACCGGGTTATCCACATCCGGCGCCTCGGGGCTTCGTATGAAGCCCGCGGCCCCGGAACCTAGGACCATGAAGCTTGAAATGATCCGGGAATTGGTGGATGGGCGCTGGCCGGCAACACCCCTGGCGTCAACCGCGCAGCTGGCGCGGGCCGGAATTGGGGACCGCCTCCTGACATCGGCAGTCCGGAGCGGCCTGATTCTCCGCCTGTTCCGTGGGGCCTACGTCCGGAGCTCGTACTGGCTGGGGATAAAGCCGTGGACCCGGGACAGGGTGCTCGTTCACGCTCATCATGCCGCCACAGGAGGGACCTCCCGCTACAGTCATGAGAGCTCCGCACGGCTCCACGAATGCCAGGTGTGGAATGCCGGACCGCTGATCCACGTCACAACCAGCTATGCCAATTCCCGGACGAGCGCGGGAAAGGACGTTCGGACGCACCGGGCGGAGTTGACTGAACGGGATATCACCACGCTCTGGACCGCGGACGGCAGGGAAATCCGGACTACCAGCCTGGAAAGGACGGTCCTGGACTGTGCCCGCATCCTGCCGCTCGAGCAGGCGGCCGTGATTGGTGATCACGCATTGCGCATGGGTGCCAGCCTCTCCGAGATCACGAGGCGCCTTGACGAAAGGCCGGAGAAGCGGGGGAGCCGGCGGGCGCGGCTCCTGCTCGATGCGCTTGATGGACGGTCCGAATCTGCCGGTGAGACACGGACCAGGCTCCTGTTGGACTCCTTGGGCCTGCGCGGTTTCATCCCCCAATTCGAGATTCCCACTGCCTCTGGATTGTTCCGGGCGGACTTCGCTGACCCGGAGTCGCGGCTCATCATAGAGTTTGACGGCGCCGGGAAGTACTCGGACTACCGCCCAACAGCGGATGTCCTCCTGGCAGAGCGCCACAGGGAGAACGCGATCATCGAGGAGGGATGGCTGGTTCTTCGGCTCGTCTGGAAGCACCTCGACCAGCCTGCGGACCTGAAACGCCGTGTCCTGGCTTTGGCGGAGCGCGCTCGACGCATTCCTGCTTGAAACAAAAAGCGGCCGTGCCCCGCATGAGCGGTGCTGGGCAGCAACGCTTGTGCGGGGGACGGCCGCTCTTGGGCAGCTGTGAAGAGGCTACAGGTTCCCGGTGGCGATGTTGAGCATGCGGCGCAGCGGCTCGGCGGCGCCCCAGAGAAGCTGGTCGCCCACGGTGAAGGCGCTGATGTACTGCGGGCCCATTTCCATCTTGCGGATACGGCCCACCGGAATGTCCAGGGTGCCGGAGGCGGCGACGGGGGTCAGGTCAGCCATGGAGGCTTCCTTCGTGTTCGGAACCACCTTGGCCCACTCGTTGTCCTCGGCCAGCAGCTTCTCGATCTCGGCAACAGACAGGTCCTCGCGGAGCTTGAGGGTGAGCGCCTGGGAATGGGAGCGCATGGCGCCGATCCGGACGCAGAGGCCATCCATGATGACGCGGTTTTCCTCGGAGGTGCCCAGGATCTTGTTGGTCTCAACCCCGGCCTTCCACTCTTCCTTGGACTGTCCGTTGCCCAGGTCCGCGTCGATCCAGGGGATCAGGGAGCCGGCCAGGGGGACGCCGAACTGGGTGGCGTCGATGTCCGTGCGCTGGTGGGCCAGGACCTTGCGGTCGATGTCCAGGATGGCCGACGCCGGGTCGTCCAGTTCCGTGCTGACCTCGGCATTGAGCGTCCCGAACTGGCTGAGCAGCTCACGCATGTGCCGGGCGCCGCCGCCGGAGGCAGCCTGGTAGGTCATGGACGTGCCCCACTCAACGAGCCCGTTCTTGAACAGGCCGCCAAGTCCCATGAGCATGCAGGACACGGTGCAGTTGCCACCGATGAAATCCTTGGTGCCGTTGACCAGGCCCTTGTCGATGACGTCCCGGTTGATCGGGTCCAGCACGATGATGGAGTCATCGTTCATGCGCAGGGTGGACGCTGCGTCGATCCAGAGGCCGTCCCAGCCGCGGCTGCGCAGTTCGCCGTGGACCTGCTTGGTGTAGTCGCCGCCCTGGGCGGTGACAATAATGGGCAGCTTGGCCAGCGTGTCGACGTCGAACGCGTCTTCGAGCCTGCCCGCGCTGCCTGCTGCTGTTCCAGCAAGCGTCGGCGCGGCACCTCCCGCATTGGACGTGGAGAAGAACACCGGGTTGATGTTGGCGAAGTCGCCCTCGTCCTGCATGCGCTGCATGAGGACGGAACCGACCATGCCGCGCCATCCGACCAGGCCGACGGAAGGGGTAGCTGCTGTAGTCATTGGTCCAGTTTAGACTTCGGAGCCGGCAGGGCGCAGTCGGTTACGTCACTGCCGGACCAGAAGGAGGCCACCGGCGGACGGCGCCGGGTGCCTGGCGGGAGGATCACTGGGAGACATGCCCTGCTCCTGGCTCAGGGGCCTGCCGTTCCTTCCTTATCTTCTTGGCCCGATACTCGTCCCTGGCCATGCCAAAGGTGTACCAGGCGCCGAAACCCCCCAGCACGATAGGGAACAATGCACCCCACTCCGGCCCCCCACCTTGCCCGAACGAGGCAAGGAACACCACCGAAGAACCGAGGAACAGGAGGCCCAGAAAGGCTGACACAATTCCCATGCCCCACCAGGATCGGACCTGCACCTGGCCCCGGCCGGGAGAAAAACCGATTTCGTCGCCGGGGTAGCTGTGCAGCTCGCCGGCATCGGTTCGCCGCAGGACGCGCTTCTCTCCCCGGGCGAGGGCCGCCTTGTGCTCGGCATAGACCTCATCGTTGCGGCGCTCACGCTCGCGATCGAATGTCATTGTCAGTCCTGGCGGATGGTGCGGATCTGGTCAAGCAGGGCAGCGTCATCAAGGCCAGTGGCCTCAACAATGTCCTTCTGCTGAGCGTTGGAGGTGCCGATGGTCCAGGTTCCGCCACCGCCATTCTTCACGTAAAGGGTCTGCCCCGTGGGTTCCTCCCGGCGGCGAACTGTTGCGCCGCCCTGCGGGTTGCTGTGCAGGTGCTGCTTGATGACCATGAGGTTGGCCTCGGCAGCTGTGACGTCTGGCCTCTGCGCCATGGCCCACCAGGTGAAGTAGGAGCGCGGCTGGAACAGAAGGTGGATGTCCGCACTTTCCATCGCGATCACGCTGTCGCCTCCTTCTGCAGTGAGCAGCGCAATCTCCATGCGGCGGCTGGCCGAAGAAAGGACAGTGGCAACTGCCGCGGTGGGTCCTGCCACCGCCAGAAGCCCGTCACTTCCGGCGGTTGCCAGGCCGCGGGCCACCAGGGAGGATGCGCCTGCGCTCACCATGTCCCTATCGCCAAGGTAGCTGCCAACCCGCAAGGCCTCCGCGCTGAGCACAGCTGCGTCACCGCCCCGCAGGCTCGCCAGGGCGGCCATCTCGGCAAATCCATAACCGATGGCGTCGGGGATGGCTTGTGCTGGTGTTTCAGTCATCGTCAGTACCTCTCTTAGTGTGCTCAGAACCCGAAGAAGTCGCCGACATTTTCGGCCGCGTCCCCGGCACCTTCCCACGCCGCTTTGGCACCGTCAGCGATGGATCCGCCGATGGCATTGACACTCTCCTTGACCACCGGGACGTTGTCGTAGATGGCGAGCGCGCCGGATGCAACCATTGCGGCGGTTCCAACAGGTGGCGGCGCGAAGCCCAATACGCCCAGGGCTGCCTTTGCGGTCGAATAGTAGGCTGCGCCGTTGTCATCCTGGTTGCCGTTGCTGAAGTTGTTGAAAGCGTCGAGGGCATCGAGTCCAACCCCCAGCCCGCCGAGGGCCTTGCCGCCGAACTCGAAGAACGTTGCAGCCTTGCCGCCGTCAACGAGGTTCAAGGCAGTATCCCACCGGCCGTCGAACAGCTCGGACGAAGTGTTGAAATACTGGCTGAGCATGTTGGTGTCCTGAAATGCCTTTGCCACGTCGCGGAAGTCCTTGGAGAAGAACTCGGCGAAGCTGTCTGCCTTCGTGATGAAGTGTGGCAGATCAAAGAGACCAGCCCGAAGGTTGGGAAGGGCCTTGGCCAGGTTGTAGATGTCCCAGCCCTTGCGGAAGGGAGAGTTGTCATTGTCGGCAATCCAGTCGGGGCCGAGCTGGAAGGGTGCACCGGGCGCGCCGGAGGGGCGGCCCGGGAAGCCCGCCGGGAGGACACCCTGCAGGCCGCCGCCAGATCCTGCACCTTCGGAACGGCTCGCATTCTCCTGCTCTTCGGCGTTGGTGAGCAAAAGCTTCGATTCCTGCTTCAGGCGTGCAGCCGTCTTTTGGAGGAGTGCCCGGTGGTTGCCGTTCCAGTCGGAACGGAAATGTTCCGCGTCCTGGCCTTTCCATGCCGGATTGTTGTTGATCTGGCTGCTCAGCTGCGTGGACTGCTGCAGCAGGAGGTCTGCCGTTGAGCTGAACTGCCGCGCGAGCGTCCGCAACTGGGCTGCGTCCGCGCCCCACAAGTTTCCTGCCACCAGGCATCCCCCAATCTTCGAAAACAGCCGTCCCTGACGCTGCAGGCCCCAGCCTAGTGAACAACCCGGGACGTGCGCGATGGGGTGTCCTCCCCATGTGCGCGAGGGCGGCTAGCCGCGGTCAGATTCCTCCCGCACGGCGGTTTTTCGGGCGCGCAACGCGAAGAACGCACCGAACGCGAACACCTGGGTGACCACCACCAGCACGATGGCTCCCGCGATCTTGTTGCCGCCCAGGATCATGGTCAGCCCGACAATTGCGGAGAGGAGCGCCAGCAGCGGGAGCAGCATGTAGCCCAGCACAAACAGGGTTTCGGGTTTCTTCAGCATGTCCTAGCCCTCCGTCCTTGACCATTTGGTGAACCTGTAGCGCGTGCCGTTGGCGGCGGTGAGCCAGCCGTCGGGAGGGACGGAGGCGGACGCCTCCCAACTGGTGCCCAGCTCGGGGGCGAACGTGTCGCCGTCGGCCTTCACGTCAATGGTAGTGACCACCGCAACGTTGGCGAGCTCAGTGGACTGCTGGAAAATCTCGCCGCCGCCCAGGATCCAGACCGTGTCCCCGCCGTCCACGAACTGGGACTCAAGCAGGGCGTCATCCAGGGAAGGAACCACGACGGCGCCCTCCGCCTCGGGCGTTTCGGCCCAGCTTTTCTGCCGGGTGACCACGATGTTGGTGCGGCCGGGCAGGGGGCGGAACTTGTCCGGAAAGGACAGCCAGGTTTTGCGGCCCATGATCACGGGGTGGCCCATGGTCAGCCGGTTGAAGTGCTTGAGGTCCTCGGGGAGGTGCCAAGGCATGTCCCCGTCCTTGCCGATCACGCCGTCCGGGGTCTGCGCCCAGACCAGGCCGACGCCCGTCACCGAGGCGGCGAGCTCTTCAGTAAAGGACTGCGGGTCGGTGAAGTTCTCTGTGCTCATACGGCGATCGGGGCCTTGATCGTGGGGTGGTGCCGGTAGCCCACCACTTCGAAGTCCTCAAGCGTGTAGTCGAAGATCGACGCCGGCTTGCGGGTGATCTTCAGCTGCGGGTACTCATACGGCTCCCGCTCGAGCTGCTTGAGGACCTGGTCCATGTGGTTCTCGTAAATGTGGACATCCCCGCCGGTCCAGATGAACTCGCCGGGCTCCAGCCCCACCTGTTGGGCCACCATGCAGGTGAGCAGCGCGTAGGAGGCAATGTTGAAGGGGACGCCCAGGAACATGTCCGCGGAGCGCTGGTACAGCTGGCAGGACAGCTTGCCCTCCGCCACGTAGAACTGGAAAAACGCGTGGCACGGGGGCAGGGCCATGTCATGGAGTTCGGAGACGTTCCAGGCGGACACAATATGCCGGCGTGAGTCCGGGTTGGACTTCAGGTTCTCAATGAGCTCGGCGATCTGGTCGATGTGGCCGCCGTCGGGGGTGGGCCAGCTGCGCCACTGCACACCGTACACCGGGCCCAGGTCGCCGTCGGCGTCGGCCCATTCGTTCCAGATGGTGACGCCCTGGTCCTGCATCCATTTCACGTTCGTCTCACCGCGCAGGAACCACAGGAGCTCCACTGCCACGGACTTGAAATGCACCCGCTTGGTGGTGATCAGCGGGAAACTCTTCGTCAGGTCAAAGCGCATCTGGCGCCCGAAAACGCTGGTGGTTCCGGTTCCCGTGCGGTCCGATTTGTGCGTGCCTGAAGCCAGAACATCGCGCAGGAGGTCTTCATAGGGGGTTGGGATGCTCACGCCTAAAGTCTACTTGGCTGATCCCTGGAGCAGCTGCGCGACATTCAATCATCGAACGGCTTGAACTGCTCCACCGCCACAACCCGCTTCCGCCCGTCCAGGGCCACGTGGCACACCAGCAACTCGCCGGGGGTAAGGTACGGCTCCTTGCCCGGGAGGAGGTCACGCAGGTGCGGCGGCATGTGCTCGCCGAGCTGGCTGAACACGGTGGGCAGCGCAGGGCGGTGCGTGCAGACCACCACTGGCCGCTGCTTGTCGAACAGGCCCTCGATGACGGCGGCCGTTTTCTTGGGGCTGCGCTGGTGCCGGTGCTCCGTGAGCGCTTCCGCCAGCTTCACCTTCGCGCCGGCGGCTTTTGCGTAGGGCGCCACCGTTGCGACGCACCGCAGCCAGGGGCTGGTCACCACGCGGAGCGGCATCCAGGTGTGCAGCAGCCGGCTGACCGCCTGCGCCTGCCGTGTCCCCGTGGCGGCCAGGGGCCGCTCGCCCTCGGCCTTGCTCCAGGATGAGCGGGGCTTCGCCTTGGCATGGCGGAGCACCACCAGCGGCCAGGTGTCCAGCTCCCCGCGCTTATGCGCCGCGGAAAGGTACTGGAGGGGCACGACGTCGGAGGGGTTGGACAGCAGCGCGGCCGCCTTCTCGGGGGCGCACCACATGACGCTGTCCACCTCGTTGCCATCGGGAAGCAGCCTGACCCCGTTGGCCTTGACGGCCCAGTAGTGGACAACCTTGAGGCCGGAGGCCACGTGGTAGTGGATGGGCGGCAGGGGAATGCCCAACTGCGCGACGAGCCCGATTTCCTCCCGCACCTCCCGGACCGCGCACTCAGGCACCGTTTCGCCGTCGTCAATCTTGCCTTTGGGCCACGACCAGTCGTCGTAGCGCGGGCGGTGGATCAGCAGGACCTCAAGCTTGTCCTTCACCACCCGCCAGGGCAGGGCCCCGGCAGCTGTTACGGCTACTGGTTCCCCCGGGTGGTCTGTTTGGTCTGCTACAAGTGCATCGCTCGACAAAACAGTGGCCCTTACCGGCGGCTCAGGCTGCGCTGCCGGGGGCGGGAAGCCAGCAGCCAGGACTGGACATCCTCCAGTGGGTTGCCGTCGTCGTCCAGGTGGTGCCGGGTCCAGACCCCCTGGTTGTCCAGGTGCCAGCTGGCGGTTTCCGGAGCCATGTAGCGCCGCAGCAGGTCAAGGACGTAGGTGATGTCGTCGGCGCTGGCCAGCTGGACCAGGGCCTCCACCCGGCGGTCCAGGTTGCGGTGCATCATGTCCGCGGAACCGATATACACCACAGGATCCCCACCGTTGGCGAAGGCGAACACCCGGGAGTGCTCCAGGAACCGGCCCAGGATGGAGCGGACGGTGATGTTGTCGCTGAGGCCCGGCACTCCCGGGCGGAGGGAACAGATCCCGCGGACCACCACGTCCACCTTCACTCCGGCCTGCGAGGCGCGGTACAGGGAATCGATGATGGCCTCGTCCACCATGGAATTGACCTTGATCTGCACGCGGCCGGGGATCCCGGCCCGGGCGTTGCGGATCTCGGTTTCAATGCGGTCGATCAGCCCGGAACGGACGGAACGAGGCGCCACCAGCAGCCTCTTGAACGTTGACTTGGGGGCGTAGCCGGAGAGCTGGTTGAACAGCTTGGACAGGTCCTCGCCCACCTGCTCGTTGGCGGTCAGCAGGCCCAGGTCCTCGTAGTAGCGGGCAGTCCGGGGGTGGTAGTTGCCGGTGCCGATGTGGCAGTAGCGGCGCAGCCCGTCCACCTCCTGACGGACCACCAGCGAGAGCTTGCAGTGCGTCTTGAGGCCCACGATGCCGTAGACAACGTGCACGCCGGCCTGTTCCAGCTTGCGGGCCCAGGAGATGTTCGCCTGCTCGTCGAACCGCGCCTTGATCTCTACCAGGGCCAGGACCTGCTTGCCGGCCTCGGCGGCATCGATCAGCGCGTCCACGATGGGCGAGTCGCCGGATGTGCGGTACAGGGTCTGCTTGATGGCCTGGACCTTGGGGTCCGCGGCGGCCTGCTCCAGGAACGCCTGGACGGAGGTGGAGAACGAGTCGTAGGGGTGGTGGAGCAGGATGTCACGCCGGCGCATGGCCGCAAACACGTTGGCAGCCTTGGACGTCTCCGACTCGTTGAGGTACCGGGACGTGTGCGGGACGTGCTTGGGGTAGTGGAGGTCGGCACGGTCGATGCCGGCGATCACGGACAGTCCGCGCAGGTCCAGTGGGGCCGGAACGGAGTACACCTCGGATTCCTCGACGCCCAGCTCCCGGATCAGCAGCGCGCGGATGTTCGGGTTGATGTCGTTGGTGACCTCAAGCCGCACGGGCGGGCCGAAGCGGCGCCGCAGCAGCTCCTTTTCGAGGGCCTGCAGGAGGTTCTCGGCGTCGTCCTCCTCCACCTCCACGTCCTCGTTCCTGGTGACGCGGAAGGTGTGGTGCTCCAGGACCTCCATCCCGGGGAAGAGCTTGTCCAGGTGGACGGCGATGACTTCCTCAAGGGCGATGAACCGGGCCACGCGCCCGGCCACGGCGCCGGCACGGGGACCGTCGATGGAGATCAGGCGCGGGAGCTGGTCCGGCACCTTGACGCGCGCGAAGAGCTCCTTGTCGCTGACCGGGTTGCGGACCACCACGGCGAGGTTGAGTGAAAGCCCGGAAATGTAGGGGAAGGGGTGGGCCGGGTCCACTGCCAGGGGCGTGAGGATGGGGAACACCTTCTCGGCGAACATCAGGCTGAGCTGCTGCTTGGCGGTCTCATCCAGCTCGTCCCAGTGCATGAGGTGGATGTGTTCGTAGGCCAGGGCGGGCCGGATCTGCTCGGCGTAGACCTGCGCGTGCCGCTGCTGGAGCCGGTGGGCCTCTTCGCTGATCCGCTCCAGCACCTCCACCGGGCTGAGGCCTGCGGGGGAGGGGACGGCCAATCCCGTGGCGATGCGCCGTTTGAGGCCGGCAACCCGGACCATGAAGAACTCGTCCAGGTTGGAGGCGAAGATCGACAGGAAGCTGACGCGCTCCAGCAGGTGGAGGGTGGCGTCCTCGGCCAGTTCCAGCACGCGGGAGTTGAAGCTGAGCCAGCTCAGCTCGCGGTCCAGGAAACGGTCCGGCCGGATGTCGCCCTCAGGCTGCAGGTTCGGCGCGAACTCGGGGATGTCAATGCGGTCCTGGGTGGCCCTGGACGCTGGAACCTCCGAGGAGCCGAAGCGGGCACGCACCGGCACTGCAACATCCTGTGACGTGGCTGATCCGGAAGGTTCCGGGTTCATGGCATCTCCTTTACCTGGCGGTTGATGCTGGCGCTTCCGGCCTGCGCGGTCCTGCTTCAACCTTACAAGCATTCAGCACGCCGACGACCGCTGATTTCCAGCCCGCACCGGATAATCCGCCTGCAGGACTACCCCGCTGCCACCGGCCCGTACATCACGTCCATGTCCCAACGGGTGAACCCCAGCCGCCGGTACAGCGAAACGGCCGGGGCGTTGTCCGCGTCGGTGTAGAGCATGACGGCGTGCAGCCCCAGGTCCTGGAGGTACCTGATCCCGGCCACGGTAAGTGCCTTGCCGAGGCCCATGCCCTGGGCTTCGGGCGCAACGCCTACCGCGTAAACCTCGCCGATGGCGGGGTGCGGACCATGTTTGGGGTGGACCTTGGTCCAGTGGAAACCAAGCAGCCGTCCCTGCCGGTCCTCGGCCAGCAGGAAGCCTTCGGGATTGAACCAGTCCTCGGCCATCCGGGCTTCAAGGTCGGCCCGGGTCAGGCTGCCCTGTTCCGGGTGGTGGGCGAAGGCGGCCCGGTTCAGGGCCAGCCAGGCGTCCTCATCCTGGCCGGGGACAAAGGCCCGGAGGGACACGCCCTCCGGCAGGACGGCCTCGGGAAGGTCCGCCCCCGCCGTCGTCATCCTCATCTTCCACAGCTCACGGACAGGCCCAAATCCGTAGCGGGCGGCCAGCTCCGCGGCGGCCTCATGGTTGCCGTGGGACCACGCCTTCAGCCCGTCCAGGCCGCGGCTGTCCTTCAGCGCACCCACCAGGCGGTCCGCCACTCCCTGGTTACGGTAGCTGGGGTGGACGGCGATCTCCAGCACCCCGCTGCCGTCCGCGGATTCCACCACCACGGCAAACCCGGCCAGGTCCTGCCCGCTGGAGGGATCGTTGTCCTCGTCCGGGGCATACAGCGCCAGGGTCAGCACCGAGTGCTCCGCAGAATCGCCGGCGCGCATGGTCACCTGGGTCTGCTCCGAAATGGAGGGGTTGCCGTCCGATTCCTCTGCCGCGGCCAGGAGGTCCCGGCAGTCCTTCAGGAGCTGCCGGTCAACCCCGCCCCGTTCAGCATGGACGGGCCACTTCTCTGGGTGCGCTGGAGTCATGAGGCAAGGCTATACGGGAAGCGGCGCCGGCGCTCAGGCCTCGGTGAGCTCGTCTTCCTGCTGCCGCACCAAGGTCAGGCGGTAGCCCACGTTGCGTACGGTGCTGATGAGGTTCTCGTGATCGGCGCCCAGCTTCGCCCGCAGGCGCCGGACGTGGACATCCACGGTGCGCGTGCCGCCGTAATAGTCGTAGCCCCACACTTCGGTGAGCAGCTGCTGCCGGGTGAAAACACGGCCGGGGTGCTGCGCCAGGTACTTCAGCAGCTCAAATTCCTTGAAGGTCAGGTTCAGCGGTGCGCCGTTCACGCGGGCGGTGTAGCTCGCTTCGTCGATGACGACGCCCGCGGCGCGGATCTCTGTTGGCGTGTCCTCCTGGTCGGGGACGGCACGGGCAACGGACAGCCTGATGCGGGCTTCCACTTCAGCCGGCCCGGCGGAGTCCAGGACGATGTCGTCCACGGCCCACGCTGAGGAAACAGCGGCCATGCCGCCTTCGGTCAGGATCAGCACCAGGGGAGCGCTCAGGCCGGTGGCCTTCAGCAGCTGGGTAAGGGAACGGGCGCCCACCAGGTCCTTGCGGGCATCCAGCAGCACGATGTCGCAGGGATCGGTCTCCAGCAGCGCCGTGGGCTCGGCAGGGAGGATGTGGACCCGGTGGTTCAGCAATTCCAAGGCAGGCAGGATGTCCACCGAAGAGCCAGAGCTGTTCGTCAAGAGCAGGATGTGCGACATTGTTCCTCCAAGGGCCGTCCGCGCATCATTGGGCGACTGAACCGGGTTTCCACCGGCCGGTACTGGCTTCCTGCTGGGGTTTGGGCCATTGTTCAGGGCGCCGGCCGGCCACCTCAGCAGGGAGCGTAGCTGAGCTTTGAGTATACCCGGCGGCGCCTTCGCAGCCATGGATCCGGCCTGGATGAGGGTACGTTTTGCGACATATGCCGTTCATATAAGGCAGGATTGAGCCAGGGGCCCCGACGCCCTCCGCGAAGGGCGGCCCGCCTTTCCAGGTCGACGCCAGGATGGGATTGCAGCGCAGTGAGTGCAGAAACTAAGTCCAGGCCGGGTTCCGCATGACGGCGGAACTGCAGGCTCCTGCGCGGTCCTTGGGCTCGTGGACCATCGGCGTGGTGGGAATGGCCGGCCTGGCCGCGATCATTGCCGGCGTCTACACGTCCCGCGAGGTCCTCGTGGGTGTCGCGGTGGCCATCGCCGCCGCCATCGGGGCCGGTTGGCCCCACTTCCTCCGTATTCCTGCCAAGAAGACCCTGGCCGCTGTGATTGCCGTGCCCGGAGCCGGCGCCGCGGTTGGTGCGGCCCTCGCTCCCGCTCCCGGGTACCTGGACTGGACCCCCGCGTTCATCGCGCTGGGCATGATCGCCGTGTTCGTGGTGCAGCTGATCCGCGGAACCGGGCAGGCGCAGCGGCTGGAATCCACCCTGGGATGCTGCGCAGGAGTGCTGCTCGCGTGCCTGGGCTCCGGATGGATAGCGGGCGCACGGTTCAACGGTGTCCGCGAGATGCTCCTGGTGGCGGCCATCAGTGCCGCCGTCGCCCTGCTCGCGGGGCTGATCCGCTGGCCGGACAGCATCGTGGCGCCCCTCGGAATCGTGATGGCCGGACTTGCCGGGCCCCTCGCCGGGCTGGTGCTCTCAGACATAGCGGTCCTGCCGGCCGCCATCTTCGGTGTGGTGGTGGGCGCTGTGTTGGCAAGCTTCCGGCGGCTGGTCACGCTCCGGGGTGCACCCCTGAACGTCCAGGCAGCCCTTAGCATTGGCCTTGCCCCCGTTGCTGCGGTGGGTTCACTGGCCTACTTCATAGACAAACTACTCATCTACTAACGCGTTAGGATGGCATCATGTCCGTACTTGCATTTGAAATCTTCTTCCTTGTCCTGCTCGGCGTTGCCAGCCTCGCCATGGCCTGGTTTGCCGGCTTCGTGGTCTACCGCCTGTTCAAAGGCCAGAAGTAGTCCCCTTCCTTTCCGGAGCTAGCCGTTTCCCGAGGTAATCGCAGTGCCCATTGAGATTCCTACAGACCTGACTCCAGAACTTGTTCCGCTTTCCTGGCTCATTGGTGAGTGGGAAGGCCGCGGCCGCCTCGGCAGCGGGGACGAGGACTCGGAGCATTTCCTGCAGCACGTTTCCTTTACGCACAACGGGCTGCCGTACCTTCAGTATCGCGCGGAGAGCTGGCTGACGGACGACGACGGCACGCGCCTGCGGCCGCTCACGGTCGAGACCGGCTTCTGGGCGCTGGAGCGCAAACAGCTTGATGCCGACGGCGGCCCCGGCCTGATCCCCGCGGACATCGTCCCCGCGCTGAAGAGTGCCGACGAGGTGGAGGCCCTCCGCAACAGCGAGGGCGGGTTCGACATCTCGGTGTCGATCTCGCACCCCGGCGGCATTTCGGAGCTCTATTACGGCCAGATCAAGGGCCCGCAGATCCAGCTCACCACGGATATGGTGATGCGGGGCAGCCATTCCAAGGACTACAGCGCCGCCACGCGCATCTTCGGCCTTGTGGACGGAAACCTCCTGTGGCGCTGGGACGTCGCCGTTGGCGGCAAGGAAGGAAAAGGCCTGGAAGCGCATGCCTCGGCCTTCCTGAAGAGGGTTTCCTAGGCAGAGGGAGCGTTGCCGTGGATGACGTGGGAAACCTCAGGGACTACAGCGACCTCAAGGCTGTCTTCTTCAACGGCACACTGAAGCGGTCGCCCCAGGTCAGCAATACTGACGGCCTGATCGCCATCAGCCGGCGGATCATGGAAAAGCAGGGCGTCAGCACCCGCCTGATCCGCACCGTGGACCACGACATCGCCAGCGGCGTCTACCCCGACATGACGCAGTACGGCTGGGAGACCGACGAGTGGCCGGAGCTGTACCCTGCGGTCCAGGAGGCAGACATCCTGGTGGTTGCCGGGCCCATCTGGCTTGGCGACAACTCGTCCCAGACCAAGAAGCTGATAGAACGCCTGTACGCCCACTCCGGCCAGCTCAACAGCAAGGGCCAGTGGGCTTTCTACCCGAAAGTGGGCGGCTGCCTGATCACCGGCAACGAGGACGGCATCAAGCACTGCTCCATGAACATTCTCTACAGCCTGCAGCACATCGGGTTCAGCATTCCGCCCCAGGCCGACGCGGGCTGGATCGGGCCGGTGGGTCCGGGACCCAGCTACCTCGACGAAGGTTCGGGCGGTCCCGAAAGCGACTTCACCAACCGGAACACCACCTTCATGACCTGGAACCTCCTGCACCTCGCCCGGATCCTCAAGGATGCGGGCGGGCTGCCCGCCTACGGCAACCTGCCGCAGGAATGGTCGGCAGGAACCCGGTTCGGCTTCGAAAATCCGGAATATCGCTCCCCAACCTCTCCCTAACCTCGCAGGCTCGGCCAGGGAACCCCTGCGGTCGGGGCCCTGGCGAGTGAGCCTCCGAAAACCGGAATACCCACTGACTGAAGGACGTTGCCCCAAGTATGACTACTCCCAGCCCACTGTTGTCGCGCCCTGGCGCCGTCGAGGCGGCCGGTGCCGACGCCGGTGTTGCCGCCCATTACGGCGAGCCGCTCCGCGAGCAGCGCGCCCTCGCGGCCGGAACCGCCGTCGTCGACCTCTCCTCCCGGGGCGTGGTGACGGTGACCGGCCCGGACCGCCTCAGCTGGCTCAACACTCTCTCTTCGCAGCAGGTCACGGGCCTGCAGCCGGGTGAGTCCAGCGAGATGCTCCTCCTGAGCGTGCAGGGCAGGATCGATTTTGACGCCCGGGTCATTGACGACGGCGGCACCACCTGGCTGATCGTCGAGGCCGCCGAGGCCGCCCCGCTGGCCGAGTTCCTCAACAGGATGAAGTTCATGCTGCGCGTGGAGATCGCCGATGTCTCAGCCGACTGGGCGGTTGTTGGCAGCACGAAGGCAGTCCCCGAATGGCAGGACCTGCTGTCCTGGCAGGACCCGTGGCCGCATGTGGGGGCGGGCGGCTACTCCTACGCCACGATTCCGGAGTCGAGCCATCCCGGGCTGGAACGGCCCTGGTTCGAGTACCTGGTGCCGGCCAACGAGCTGGAGCAGAGGGTGGGAGAGCGCCCCCTTGCCGGCGTCCTCGCCGCCGAGGCGCTGCGCGTGGCCGCGTGGCGTCCCCGGATCGGGGCCGAGACGGACGACAAGACCATTCCGCACGAACTCGACCTCCTCCGGACTGCCGTGCACCTGGCCAAGGGCTGCTACAAAGGCCAGGAAACCATCGCCCGGGTGCACAACCTGGGCCACCCGCCCCGGCGGCTCGTCTTCCTCCAGCTGGACGGCTCCCAGCACACGCTGCCCCAGGCCGGCAGCCCCGTGCTGGCGGGCGAGCGGAAGGTGGGGACCGTAACGTCCGTGGCGCAGCATTACGAGATGGGCCCAGTGGCCCTGGCAGTCATCAAGCGTTCGGTTGCACCCGATGAGATACTGACGGTCCTGGACGGCGACGAGCCGTACCCCGCTGCCCAGGAACTCATCGTTGCCCCGGACGCCGGCCAGGTGGTGGGGCGCCAGACCGGATTCCTCAGGGGGCCACGCTCATGACCGAAGACGCCGAACCGAACCCAGCAACGCAAAACACAGCGCCCGACGACGAGACGCTGGCTCTGGCGCAGACGCTTTTCCAGGCGGCGCGGGAGGGGGAGACTGCACTGTTGCGTGCCTATCTCGACGCAGGTGCTCCCGCCACCTTGACCAATGCGGCGGGGGATTCGCTGCTGATGCTGGCCGCCTACCACGGCCGCGCGGAGACCGTTCAGCTCCTCCTGAAACACGGTGCCGACGCGAACTCCGCCAACGACCGGGGCCAGACCCCGCTCGCTGGGGCCGCATTCAAGGGCTACACGGACGTTGCCCGCGTCCTGCTCGACGCCGGAGCCGATCCGGAGGCGGGCTCGCCGTCCGCGCGCGCAGCTGCCCAAATGTTCGCCCGCACGGAGATCCTGGACCTCCTGGGCTAGGTGGACGTCAGCCCGGTCATGTGGGTGACCGGGCGCGGCGCCAGTCCGGGGTCAGCCAATATGGACGCTGGTCTGGATTCCGCCGGCTGACATGCCGAGCTTGCGCGCCAGCGCCAAGGCTCCGGTGTTGCTGACGTCCGTCCGCCATTGCAGGGTAAGCCCGGCGGCCAGGGCCTCGTGCGCCGCGATGGAGGCAGCCAGGGTGCCCAGGCCCCGGCGCCGCCATTCCGGATCCACCAGGACACCCAAGTGGGCCAGCAGGCCCTCCCACTCGGAGTAGGCTCCGCAGGCAAGCGGCACGCGCCGGCCCTCCACTTCGTGGACGATCGTGTAGCGGTTCTCAAGGTCCGACAGGCCCACCTCATTGACGTCGTCCGGCGGGCAGTTGCCTTCCAGCTCGATAGCCTCCGGGTTGCCGTGCGAAACAGTCATCTCTTCCGGGGGCTGCTTCAGGGGGAGGTCGTCAGCGAAGAACAAGGCCGCTGCGCCCAGGCCGTGGCCGCCGTGGGTCCGCGTCAGTGTCAGGAGCGTGACATGCTGGGCCATCTCCTCGTCGGAGATGCCCTCCGCGGCGTCAATGACCCACTGCGGCCCCACCAGGGCCGAGCTGCCAAAGAGCCTGACAAATTCCACTGTCCGCGCGTCGTTGTCTGCGCGGACGATCCGTTCCCCGGACGCCAGGGCGGACCCAAAGGCGTCGTCGTCGAGTCCCAGGTGCCGGGCCCACGCGAGCTGGATGATGGCGGCGGAACCGGGGTCAAGTGTCATGCCTCCAGCCTAGGGCGGGCAACGCGTGCCGCCGAACAGGACCACACGCGCCGCCAGGGAGAACCGCACTTACATGGAGGGCCGGCGTCCCGGGGCAACTCAGCCGAACAGGACGGCGGCTTCGTCGTAGCGCTTCTGCGGCACCGTCTTGAGCTGGCCGAGGGCCTCCTGGAACGCAACGTGCTCGATGTCCGTCCCCTTGAGCGCCACCATGGTGCCCCAGTAGCCTTCCACCACGGAGTCGATGGCCGCCATGCCCAGGCGGGTGGCCAGGACGCGGTCGAAAGCGGAGGGCACGCCGCCGCGCTGGATGTGGCCAAGGATGGTGGCTCGGGTCTCGATGCCGGTCCGGGCTTCCAGTTCCGGGGCGAGCTGGTCTGCGATGCCGCCCAGGCGGGGCCGGCCGAACGTGTCCAGGCCGCGCTCGGAATGCGGGGTTTCCATGTGTTCCGGGACGAAACCTTCCGCCACCACCACCAGCGGCGCACGGCCGCGGGCATGGGCTTCCTTCACCCATTCGGTGATCTGGTCGATGCTTACTTTCTGCTCCGGGATGAGGATGGCGTGGGCGCCTGCGGCCATGCCGGCGTGAAGGGCGATCCAGCCCACGTGCCGGCCCATGACTTCGGCAATCATGCAGCGGTGGTGGGACTCGCCGGTGGTGCGCAGGCGGTCGATCGCTTCGGTGGCGATCTGCACGGCGGTGTCGAAGCCGAACGTGTAGTCCGTGGCGTCAAGGTCGTTGTCCACGGTCTTGGGGACGCCCACGATCTTCAGGCCAGCGTCGGTGAGGCGCTTCGCCGCGGCCAGGGTTCCCTCACCGCCGATTGCGATGATGGCATCAATTCCCAGCCGGTCCATGTGGGCCTTGATGACCTCAGGGCCGCCGCCGTTTTCGAACGGATTGGTGCGTGAGGTGCCAAGGATGGTGCCGCCCTGCTTGGCGATGCCGCGGACCATGGTCCGGGGGATGTCGATGATGTCGCCCTCAACAACGCCGCGCCAGCCGTCGAGGAAACCAACGAACTCGTGGCCATGGATAGCGATGCCTTTGAGGACGGCGCCGCGGATGACCGCGTTCAGTCCGGGGCAGTCGCCACCGCTGGTAAGGATTCCAATTTTCATGTCTCGCTCAAATCCTGGGGAGAGGGTTTACAGGCAGAGCGCCACGCTGAGCTCACATAGAGTCTAGTGGCGTGTGTGGGGTACGACACAAACCGGTTACACAAGGCCCCCGCTCCGTTTCAGTCGGAGCGGGGGCCTTTGAATGCTGTTGCCGGGGACGGTTCCTAGCCGTTCAGGGACCGCCTCTCGAGGAATACCTGGAGCGGGATGACGTCCTTCTGGTCCGGGAGGACCGCCCAGGCGAGGAGGTAGAAGATGACGGCCGGGCCGGGGAGCAGGCAGAAGACCAGGAAAGCGATGCGGACGAAGGCGACGTCCACGTTGAGCTTGGCCGCTATGCCTCCCAGCACGCCTCCGAGCCAGCGTTCCGGTCCGCGTTTCAGGCCGAGGCCCCTGACGATGCTGAAAAACTTGTCCATGATTCAAGACTTCCGTGTTGTTGGGTTGTTGTCACGTTTCCGGGCGGACAGGAGGCCGCCCAGCACCAGGGCCGCGCCCGCTCCGATCATCAGTCCGATCAGGACGTAGGTCCCGTTGAGGGTGACGATGCCCAGTTGGGCGATGATGATCAGTGCGGCGAGGGCCAGGACGATCAGGCCCCAGACGATGGTTCCCACGCGTGCCCCGGAAGCTGGGGCAGGAGAGGCGCCTGCCGCCGTCGTGCTTGCCTGCGCAGAGGGATCTGGAACGTACGGGTTTGGGCCCGGAGTTTGGCTGCTCATGTCAGTTGCCTTCCTGGATGGTGACGTTGCTGACGGTGCCGTTGATCTGGACGACCAGATGGCTGCCGGGCTTGTCGGAGTTGTAGCTGCTTTGCCGGGTGGTGATGCCGCCCCGTTGGTTCCCTCGTTCGTTCAGGTTTCCGAGGGTCATGTCTGCCTTGATGTCCACGGGCACGTCGCCCGGAATGATCACCGTGACGTTGCTGGCGGTGATGTCCAGGGGGACGCGGACCTCCGACGTGAGCGGAGTATCCAGGGACATGGCCGTGAGGTCCACGGTTCCGCTGCCGGCCGTGATGTCGAACCCGCCGCTGGCCTGCTGGATGCTCGTCGGCGCCCAGTCAACCTGCTGGAAGCGGACGCGGTCTCCGTTATTGCCCACCACGTTGAAGATTCCCCCTGTGATCAGGGCCGCCACCGCCAAGAACGAGAGGATTCCGGCGGTGCGGCCGCGGAGGCCAAGGATGAGGATGCCCAGGCCCAGGACGGCTGCCGCGCTGGCCCAGGCAACTGCATTGGCGGAGTTACCGAGGTCGATCACGTTGGTGATGTCCAGGGCTTTCAGGCCAGCGCCCACCAACAGGGCACTGCCTGCGGCGATTGCGACGGCGGGTGTGCCGGGACCTGCGGCCCGCACCTTGGGTGCGGGGGGCGGAACAGGCGAGGGCTGGCTGCCGCGGTACCCGCCGCCGGCCCATCCGCCACCGCCGGAACCGGCGCCTGTGGCGCTGCCTGTACCGCTGCCTCCGTACGCGTTGCCGGCAAAGGGGCCGCTGCCGGCGACGTCCGAGTATGGCGGCGTCGTTGGGGTGGACGTGCCCGCTGAGTAGGCGGTGGTGCCGGCCGCGGCGGAATGCGTCGGCGTGCCGGCGGCTGTTTTGTTGCGCTGCACCAGGTAATAGACCAGGTAGATGGCACCGCCAACCCACAAAAGGGACCACAGGAAGGGGCCCACACCCTGGTTGCCCCAGCCCCAGAAGCCGTTGCCGAGGCCGCTGAATCCTGCCACGACCGCGATCAGGGAACCCGTCATGCCGGTGGTCCAGCGCCCCGCGCCGGCCTCCTGGACGTGGATCCGCCCGTCGGGCTCGGGCAGGAAGGCCCAGGCAAGGCCGTAGAGGAGCACGCCGATCCCGGCGAAGAGGGCAAGGATGATGAAGATGCCGCGGACAATCAAGGGGTCGATTCCCATACGTTGCGCGATGCCGCTGGAAACGCCGCCCACCCAGCGGTCTTGGCCGCGCGTTATTCCCTGGCTGCGGACCCAGGTGAAGAAATCAGTTTGCTGGCCCGGGATCCCGGCATAGGAGTAGCCGCCTCCGCCCGGGGTTTCCTGCCGCGGAGGATCCTGGGACCGGGGAGCATGCGGATAGTCCTGGGCGGATTCCTGCTGCGTGCCAAAGGCCGTTTCCTGTGCCGGGCCCGGAATGGAGGACTCCTGTGAAGATGCGGACGGGGAAGGATGCGGCACCAGGGGCTGCGTTGGGTTTTCCCGCCGGGGGAGCGGCTCCGTGGGGTTTTCTTTTTCCGGGCTGGTTGGGGGCTCGTCCGGCTGGCCGTCATGGGGGTTTGGGGTTAGCGAGTTCATACCTCGATCCTGCCGCTGCCTCCCTGTCCGCTCTACTGGGGGACACCCTGAGCCGTCCCTGAGAGGCCCCCGGTTCCCGTGCCAACCCGGTCCGGGGGGCCCTGATCCGTGCTTGGATTGAACCATGACATCCGCCCCCGCCCGCCCACCGCTGGTCCGGAGCAGCGACCGCTTCATCGCGGGCGTCTGCTCAGGCCTCGCTGCCCATCTTGGGCTGCCGGTGAATACCGTGCGCGTGGCGATGGTGCTGGCGTCATTCGCAGGAGGGGCCGGCGTCGTGTTTTACGCCTGGCTCTGGATTATGGTGCCCACCGCCTACGAAAGCGCCCGGCGCCAGGAACGGCGGCCGGCGTCGCCCATTGCTCCAGCCGTGAGCCTCGAGCCCGTGCCCGCCGGGATCCCGGTGGAGCACCTTCAAGGAGCGGGCGGCGCCGGGACAGCAGGAGCCGGGACGGGCGGCGCCGGATTAGGCGCGCCGCCGGCGGATGCCGGCCCGGGCAATGTTCCTGGCGCCGCGCTCCCCGCGGAGGCCGTGCCCGCGCCGTGGTTCCGCTTCCGCGAGATGCGGTACGGCAAGGAGATCCTGCTCGGTGTGGGGCTGCTCCTGGTGGCGGGCATCCTGAGCGCGCAGCTGCTGGGCGTCGACGTCCCGCTGGGAACCATCATTCCCGCGGCTGCGGTCCTGGGCGGAGCCTCCATCGCGTGGATGCAGCTTGATGAGACCCGGAGGGCCGGGCTGGTGGACAAGACCAAAGCCAACCAGGCGGGCGGCTGGGCCCGGCTTGCCGCCGGCCTGGCATTGGTGGTGGCAGGCGTCCTGGTGATGGTTTCCGGTTCCGGTTCCTGGGAGCAGACCTGGCTGGCGCTGCTGGCATCCGTGGCGGTTCTTGGCGGGGTGGTGCTGGTCCTGCTGCCGTGGGCGCTGAAGTTCTGGCGGGACCTCGAAGCTGAGCGCGCGGGCAGGATCCGCGAAACCGAACGCGCGGAAATCGCGGCACACCTCCACGATTCGGTACTGCAGACGCTGGCACTCATCCAGCGGCGCGCCGCAAACGAGCACGACGTCATCCGCCTGGCCCGGGCGCAGGAGCGCGAACTCCGGGGCTGGCTGTTCGAGGACCCCGGAAAGGACGCCGGGCAGCTCTCGGACAGGATCAAGGCAGTCGCCGCGGAAGTTGAGGACCTGCTGGGCAACGCGGTGGAGGTGGTCAGCGTGGGAGACACTGCAGTCACCGAAGGCCACGAAGCGCTGATCCAGGCCAGCCGTGAGGCCATGCTTAACGCCTCCCGGCACGGCGGCGGTGCGGTTGCGGTCTATCTTGAGGTCACCGGCGGACGCGCCGAAGTGTTCGTCAAGGACCGCGGCCCCGGCTTCGAGCTCCAGGATGTCCCCGAAGACCGGCTGGGCGTGCGGGAATCCATTATCGGCCGGATGAACCGGCACGGAGGCTCGGCCATCATCACCAGCACCAGTGAAGGCACGGAAGTCCGGCTGGGATTCCCGGCCGCGCAGGCGGACAAGCAACTGCAGAACATGGAAGGCAAGCCATGAACCCAGCACAAGGAGCCGGCAGCGGGACCGGCCGCGCCGCACAGTCTGTCCGGGTGGTGCTCGTGGACGATCATGCGATTTTCCGTTCGGGGTTGAAAGCGGACCTCGACCCCAGCGTCCAGGTGGTGGGCGAAGCTGCCACGGTGGAGCAAGCCATCGCCGTCATCGCGCAGGAGCGGCCGGACGTGGTGCTGCTGGATGTCCACCTCCCCGGCGGCCTCGGCGGCGGTGGCCGGGAGGTCATCGCCGGCTCTGCCGCCCTCCTGTCCACTACGAGGTTCCTGGCGCTCAGCGTCTCCGACGCCGCGGAGGACGTGGTGGCGGTCATCCGGGCCGGAGCCCGGGGCTACGTCACCAAGACCATCTCCGGGGCCGAAATCACCGACGCCGTATACCGGGTGGCCGGGGGAGACGCCGTCTTCTCGCCGCGGCTGGCCGGTTTTGTCCTGGACGCCTTTGGCACCGCGCCAGCGGACATCGCCGATGACGAGCTGGACAGGCTCTCCGCGCGGGAGCTCGAGGTGATGCGCCTCATCGCCCGCGGTTACAGCTACAAGGAAGTGGCCAAGGAGCTCTTCATCAGCATCAAGACGGTGGAAACCCACGTCTCGGCAGTGCTCCGCAAACTCCAGCTGTCCAGCCGCCACGAGCTGACCAAGTGGGCCGCCGAACGCCGCCTCCTCTGACCCAGTCCCTCTCTCACTTGACGCGGCTTTTCCCCCGACGCTCTCTCACTCGATGCGCATTAAACCCAAACGCTCTATCACTCTCCCGAAGGGAGTGATAGAGCGTTTGCGTTTTTCCCGCGTTAAGTGAGAGAGGGTCTTACTGCGCCTTGCCCAGGAAGTCCTGCAGGCGCTGCACACCTGTGGCCAGGTCGTCGTCGCCCAACGCGTAGGAAAGGCGGACGAAACCGGAGGGGCCGAAGGCCTCGCCGGGAACCACTGCCACCTCAACCTCGTCCAGGATCAATGCAGCCAGCTCGGCGGAGGTCTGCGGCGTGGCGGTGCCGGACGCCGTCGGAAATTCCTTGCCCAGCAGCGCGCGGACATCCGCGTACACGTAAAAGGCGCCCTTCGGCGTCGGGCATTCCACCCCGTCGATGGCGTTCAGGCCCGCGACAATGGCTTTGCGGCGGCGGTCGAAAGCAACCTTCATCTCGTCGACGGCGGTCAACGGGCCGGACACCGCGGCGAGGGCGGCAATCTGCATGATGTTGGAAACGTTGGACGTGGCGTGCGACTGCAGGTTGGTGGCGGCCTTGATGACGTCGGCCGGGCCGATCATCCAGCCCACGCGCCACCCGGTCATGGCATAGGTCTTGGCAACACCGTTGAGGATGACCACCTTGTCGCCCAGCTCGGGGGCGGCGGTTGCGATGGAGGTGAAAGGAACGCCGTCATAGGTCAGGTGCTCGTAGATCTCGTCGGTGACAACCCACAGGCCCTTCGCCGCGGCCCACTTGCCGATCTCCGCCACCTGCCCGGGGGAGTAGACAGAACCGGTAGGGTTCGACGGCGAGACGAACAGCAGGATCTTCGTCTTGTCCGTGACAGCAGCCTCAAGCTGTTCAACCGTGACGAGGTAGTCCTGCTCCGGCCCGGCGAAGACCTCCACGGGCACGCCGCCGGCGAGCCGGATGGCCTCCGGGTAGGTGGTCCAGAAAGGAGTGGGAACAATGACCTCATCGCCCGGGTCCACCAACGTGGCGAAGGTGTTGTAGACGGCCTGCTTGCCGCCGTTGGTCACCAGGACCTGGGAAGGCTCGACGGCGTAGCCGGAGTCCCGCAGGGTCTTCT
Source organism: Arthrobacter sp. BB-1 (assembly GCF_006151685.1). NCBI lineage: Bacteria > Bacillati > Actinomycetota > Actinomycetes > Micrococcales > Micrococcaceae > Arthrobacter > Arthrobacter sp. BB-1. The sequence continues at coordinate 87,015 of NZ_VDEV01000026.1, read as the reverse complement.
CGGCGATGGCCTTCTTCAGCTCGGGCAGCCCGCCAGCAGGGGAGTAGCGGTGGTACTTGGGCTGGCCTGCCGCTTCAATGGCAGCCTGGACGATGTAGTCCGGGGTGGGAAAGTCGGGTTCACCCGCACCGAAGCCAATAACCGGCCGTCCTGCTGCCTTCAGCGCCTTCGCCTTGGCATCAACGGCGAGGGTTGCGGATTCGGCAATGGCGGAAATGCGCTGGGAAACGCGGGCGGCAGACATGGCAGGTCCGTTCTTCGCTTGCAGCCTGGCGGCTGGAATGTGGGATTCGACGAGTTCTACTCTATGCTGTTCACCGGACCCTCCGGGTTGCCCGTTTTGATTTGTGACTGTTGCAGTCAGTGTCAGCCAGGGCGACGGTTGGGGGCCGGAAACGGGCCGGTTCGACGAACGCGAAGTTGTTGCGTAGACTGGTTCACCGGTGTTGAAACACGGATGATGACGTGCGCCCCAGTGCAGCTGGCGGTCGGTCATCGGAGAGTGGCATTCACTCCATAGGGTAGTGGCGCAATTGGTAGCGCAGCGGTCTCCAAAACCGCAGGTTGCAGGTTCGAGTCCTGTCTGCCCTGCGCAAGCTGCCCCGGACCAGGGTCCGGGGCACGCGCAGCAACCATGGTTCTGATCAGGGCCGGGTAATCCAACATTGCAAAGATGAGCGAGGACCAGGTGACCGAAACAGCTGCCAGCAGCTCCAAGGGCCGCCCAGCTAAGAAGGACGCCAAGGCAAACTTCTTCGCCCGCATTGCACTCTTTGTCCGCCAGATCATCGGCGAACTGAAGAAGGTTGTTGCACCAACCCGCAAGGAACTGATTAATTACACACTCGTGGTGCTGGTGTTCGTGGGCATCATGATGGTCATCGTCAGCCTGCTGGACGTTGGTTTCGGATCCGCCGTCGGCTGGCTCTTCGGCGGTAAAGGCCCCACGGACAGCTAAGGCTGCACCGTCCGCAGGCCGAGTGTTCCGTCCGGGAATCCGGAGGGAAGCACCGGTGTGCGGAATTGAGCCATTTAAATAGGCATGTTAGGCAATGAGGAAGCAGGAGACCAAGTGTCTGAGCAGGAGCTCGAGGTAACCGAGACTGAGCTGGAAGAGTCCGCGGACATCACGGCAGAAGCCGGTAACGAGTCTGAGGTTGAGTCCTCCGCGCCCGAATCCGATGACGCCGATTCCGATGACTTCGACGCAGAGGCTGATGACGAGGCCGGCACCGAGGAAGAGTCCACCGACGCCCTCGCCGCTGCCGCCGCCAAGGCTGACGTTGACCCCGCAGAAGAGTTCAAAGCCAAGCTGCGCCGCCAGGAAGGTGACTGGTACGTCATCCACTCCTACGCAGGTTACGAAAACCGCGTGAAGGCCAACCTGGAAACCCGCATCCAGACCCTGGACATGGAAGATTACATCTTCGAGATCCAGGTGCCGATGGAAGAAGTCGTTGAGATCAAGAACGCTCAGCGCAAGGTCATCAACCGCGTCCGGATCCCGGGCTACGTGCTGGTCCGTATGGACCTGACCGACGCCTCCTGGGGCGCCGTCCGGCACACCCCCGGCGTGACCGGCTTCGTGGGCAACGCCCACAACCCGGTGCCGCTGCGCCTCGACGAGGTCTTCTCCATGCTCGCCCCCGTCTTCGAGGAAGAGCAGGCGGAGAAGGGCAAGCCGGTCAACAAGCAGAACCAGGCCCCGGTGGACGTCGACTTCGAGGTCGGCGAGTCCGTCATCGTCAAGGAAGGCCCGTTCGAGACCCTTCCCGCCACGATCTCCGAGATCAAGGTCGAATCCCAGACCCTCGTGGTGCTGGTTTCCATCTTCGAGCGCGAAACGCCGGTCACCCTGGCGTTCAACCAGGTCACCAAGATCTGATTATCCAAAGAATTCGTCCCGGCGCTGCCCGCTTAGCAGCACCGGAACGGCCGGCCGCCTCGCCATGGCGGCCAAAAACCTGAGGCACGCTCCTGTGCCCCAGGACGTTATTGAGAGAAGGACCCTACATTGGCTCCCAAGAAGAAGGTCACCGGCCTCATCAAGCTGCAGATCCAGGCAGGTGCCGCTAACCCGGCTCCGCCGATCGGTCCTGCACTTGGCCAGCACGGTGTCAACATCATGGAATTCTGCAAGGCGTACAACGCTGCGACAGAAGCCCAGCGCGGAAACGTCATCCCCGTGGAAATCACGGTCTACGAGGACCGTTCCTTCACGTTCATCACCAAGACCCCGCCGGCTGCAGAGCTCATCAAGAAGGCTGCAGGCGTTGCCAAGGGTTCAGCTACCCCGCACACCGTCAAGGTGGCCAAGCTGACCCAGGCCCAGGTCAACGAGATCGCTTCCACCAAGATGGAAGACCTCAACGCAACCAGCCTCGAAGGCGCCGCGAAGATCATCGCCGGCACCGCCCGCTCCATGGGCATCACCGTCGAAGGCTAGTCGCTTCCGCCGCTTGGGAGTTTGGCTCGGGGAACCGATCACGACGACGGGCGGCACCGCCGGGACAACCGGCACCATCACTATTGAGATGTTGGACATCCGGCACGGATAACGGTCCGGAGCACCAACTGTGGCAGGGCCCAGCGCGGTCCGCAGACCACAACTGCACAAGGAGAAACAAGCAGCATGGCAAAGCGCAGCAAAGCATATGAGGCAGCAGCCGCCAAGATCGACGCGGAGAAGTTCTACGCGCCGTTCGAGGCAGTAACGCTCGCCAAGGACACCAACCCGTCCAAGTTCGACGCCACCGTTGAGGTTGCATTCCGCCTCGGCGTCGACCCCCGTAAGGCTGACCAGATGGTCCGCGGCACGGTCAACCTGCCCCACGGCACCGGTAAGACTGCCCGCGTCCTGGTTTTCGCCACGGGTGACAAGGCTGAGGCAGCAATCGCTGCCGGCGCCGACTTCGTTGGTTCCGATGACCTGATCGAAAAGATCGCCGGCGGCTGGACCGACTTCGACGCCGCCGTCGCCACCCCTGACCTCATGGGCAAGGTTGGCCGCCTCGGTAAGGTTCTGGGTCCGCGTAACCTGATGCCGAACCCCAAGACGGGCACCGTGACCCCCGACGTCACCAAGGCCGTCAACGACATCAAGGGTGGAAAGATCGACTTCCGCGTTGACAAGCACTCCAACCTGCACTTCATCATCGGCAAGGTGTCCTTCGACGCCGTCAAGCTGGCCGAGAACTACGCAGCAGCACTGGAAGAGGTGCTTCGCCTGAAGCCGTCCGCTTCCAAGGGCCGCTACATCCAGAAGGCCACCGTTGCCACCACGTTCGGTCCCGGCATCTCGGTTGACCCGAACGTCACCAAGGTTCTGACCGAGGCGTAAATCCTCACCTGAACTTTTGCTGCGGACCCGTCCGCAGCAAACACAACCGCCCGGCACCCGTGCCGGGCGGTTGTGTTTTAACGTGCCTGTCCCGGAAGGGGTGCGTTTGCCTAAGCTGGAGAAATGGCTGAACCGGAACTGGACGCCGTCCCAGGAATGCCCCCTGACCTCACCATCTCCCCGGTGGACGTCCTCCTGGCGCCAGGCAGCGGAACAGTGGCGGATCCCGGGGAGGTAACCGCCGACTTCAACGCCTGCCACGCCATGCGTGTGGCACACGAGCTGGAGCTTTGGGGCAACCTGGACCGCTGCCCCACGCTGGCGGAAGCTGTGGAATTCTGGCGGGGCAATGAGTACGAGGAACGGCAGATTTTCCTTGCCAGGCTGGGCGGGGATCCAGTAGGCCTTTGCTCCGTGACGCTCCCGCTCCGGGAGAACACGTCCACCGCCGGAATCGACGTCCTCATTTCCCCGGCCCACCGGCGCCACGGCTTTGGGCGCATCCTTCTGGAGCACGCCGAGGCCATAGCCAGGGAGCGGGGGAGGACATCCTTGGACGCCTATCATGAGGTTCCGCTGGAAAGTGGGGACGGAGCCGAACTGCTGCCGGCCAAATCCGGTGCGGGTGCCCTGCCGCTCGCTGAGCCCGCCGTGGCCTTTGCCGTTGCTTCCGGCTATGAGCTGGAGCAGGTGGAGTGCTCCAGCCGCCTTCCGTTGCCGGTGGCGCCGGAACTGCTGGACCGGTTGGAGACTGAAGCCTCTTCCCGGGCTGCAGGCTACGAACTCACCGGCTGGGACGACCACTGCCCGGAGGGCCTGGTTGACGCCTACGCCCGGCTCAAGGCCACGATGACCGAGGACGTTCCCATCGCCGGCATGGACTGGGAAGGGGAGGACTGGGATGCGGCCCGGGTGCGTGAAGAGGAACGGGCGCTGGTCCAGGGCGGAGTCCAGTCCGCTGTGACGGCGGCCCGCCACCAAACTACGGGAGAACTCGTTGCCTACACCGTCCTGAACTGGCGGTCCGGAGTCCCCGACACGATGGTCCAGCAGGACACGCTGGTCGTCGGAAGGCACCGCGGCCACCGGCTCGGGCTCCTGATCAAAGCGGCGAACCTCCGGCGGGCCCAGGACCGGTGGCCCTCGGCCCGCTCAGTGTTGACATGGAATGCCACCGAAAACCAACATATGCTGGCCATTAATATTGCCCTTGGATTCAGGCCCGCCGGCTATGAAGGTGAGTGGCAGAAACGGCTGGGATGAAGACGCCAATGGCAAAAGACGTGAAGATCGAACAGCTCTGGATCCCGGACTCCCTGGACTCACCGGACGCCGCGGACTTCCTTGCCGCTGTGGAGGTGGGCCGGAAGGTCCGGATGCAGACGTGGGGGAGCGACGACCTCGCCTACGGGCCGCTGGAAAAGCTCCTGGAATTTGAAGATCCCTACGAGCGGCAGCTCATCCTGGTGGCCAAGATTGACGGCGACATCGTGGGCACGGTGGACATCGCCCTGCCCCTCACCGACAACCTGGACCTCGCGGAGTTCACGCTCGACATCCTGCCGGAGTTCCAGCGCCAGGGCGTGGGCAGGCGGCTGCTCCAGGCCGCCGAACAGCTGGCCCGCGCCGAAGGCCGCACCATGATCCTGGTGGACACCAACCATCCGGGCGCGTCCCTTCACGAGTTCGAAAAGGCGCAGCTGGTCCCCGGCTCGGGGCAGGGCTTCGTGCCCCTGGAAAGCCGCGAAGTGGAGTTCGCGCAGAAGACCGGGTACACGCTGCAGCACATCGAGCAGTTCAGCTCGTGCCTCCTGCCGCTGGACTCGAAGCTGGTGGCTGACCTGCAGGCGGAGGCGGAGGAGGCCAACAACGGCCGGTACCGGCTGCATCACTGGACGGACCGATGCCCGGAGGAGTGGCTCGAAGCTGTCGCCGTCCTTGAGAACCAGGCGGGCGCCGACGTCGATCCCGCCTTGGAAGCGCCCGTAGAGCAGGACATGGTGTTCGACGGCGGCATCCTCCGGGAAGCGGAAGACGTCGCCATCGCGCAGGGACGGCGCACGGTGGTCACCGCCGTCGAGCATCTCGCCACCGGAGCCCTCGTGGGCCTCACCACCATCACTGTCCTGGCGCACCGCGCCGATGTTGTCTTCCAGGACGACACGCTGGTGCTGCAGGAACACCGAGGCAACAAGCTCGGCCTGCTGATCAAGGTCGCCAACATGGAACGGCTCACCGAACAGTTCCCCGACGCCCGGATCATCTACACCTGGAATGCCCCGGAAAACCGGTACCTCCTCACGGTCAACAAGCAGTTGGGGTTCCAGACGGCAGGCGTGACCGGCATCTGGCAGAAGGAACTCCCGCACCTGGGCACAAGCACCAGCTGAGGGCGCGATTTGACCCGATTTTGCGGAGCTGCAGGCTCTCCCGTAGACTTGGAGGACCAAAGACCGTCGGTTGTTGGAAATCCACTCTCTCGAACATGGCTCAACTCTGCAGTTGTGCGCGGGAGATGCAGTGGATTTCTGGACGAAGGACCCTCAACGTAGGGCGGCCAGCGCAGGTGAACGAAGCAGCAGCTCCATGGATTATCCGTGTTGAGCCAAGCCCCGTGCATCTGCGCGGGGCGTTTTTAGTTTTAGCTCACCTTGAGCGGGGACCGTCGAATACCGGCACTATCCCCGGAAGGAGGGTTATGGCAACGCCTACCAAGGTTTCAGCAGTAGCTGAGATCACTAACGATTTCAAGGAATCGAACGCCGCTGTCCTGACCGAATACCGCGGGCTCACCGTTGCACAGCTCAAGCAGCTGCGTGTTTCTCTCGGCCAGGACACCAAGTTCGCGGTCGTCAAGAACACCCTGACCGCCATTGCAGCCAAGGAAGCCGGCGTTGAAGCATTCAACGACCAGCTCTCCGGCCCCACTGCAATCGCGTTCATCAAGGGTGACGCAGTTGCCGCTGCCAAGAGCCTGACGGATTTTGCCAAGACCAACAAGCAGCTCGTCATCAAGACCGGCTACTTCGAGGGCAAGGCACTGAACGCCAGCGAGGTTGCCGAACTGGCAGCCCTCGAGTCCCGTGAGCTGCAGCTCGCCAAGGTTGCAGGCGTCCTCAAGGCCCCTGCCGCCGCCGCTGCACGCATCATTGACGCACTGCGCCTCAAGCTTGAAGAAGAGAACGGTGCACCGGCAGCTGCCGAGGCGCCCGCCGCTGAAGAAGCACCTGCCGCAGAAGCTGAAGCCCAGGCTGAAGCTCCCGCAGCTGAAGAGAACTAAGACTCTTCACCCCACCAGACTCCGGTGTGATGCCCGGCCCCGCGCCGCTGAACACCACAACAGGAAGGACGCCTACCATGGCGAAGCTCAGCAACGAAGAGCTCATTGAAGCTTTCAAGGAACTGACCATCATCGAGCTCTCCGAGTTCGTCAAGCTCTTCGAAGAGACCTTCGAAGTTACCGCTGCTGCCGTAGCTGTTGCTGGCCCCGCCGGCGCTGCTGCTGAAGAGGTTGAAGAGAAGACTGACTTCGACGTCGTCCTCGAAGCAGCCGGTGACAAGAAGATCGCAGTGATCAAGGAAGTTCGCGCCATCACTTCCCTGGGCCTGAAGGAAGCAAAGGACCTGGTTGACAGCGCTCCCAAGGCTGTCCTCGAAGGTGCTACCAAGGAAGCTGCCGAGAAGGCCAAGGAGCAGCTCGAGGCTGCAGGCGCCACCGTTACCCTCAAGTAACAACGCCTTTTCCGCGAAAAGCCCCGTCCACGTTGTGTGGGCGGGGCTTTTGCGTTCCCAGCCCAAGTAGGTAGCGCCAAGTGTCGTTTTGGGGCTTCAAAACGACACTTGGCGCTACCCAGTTGGGTCCGGGGAGGTCAGGCGGGGTCGCTGATGTCCGCGACCACGGCACCCAGGGCTGCGGTCAGGGCGTCGGCGTCCACAAAAGCGCTGTAGCCATGGGCGCCCGCACCCATTGAGATCCTGCGTCCGGTGACGGTGGCGTCCGCATACACCGGCCAACTGTTGGTGCTGCCCAGCGGAGTGATGGTCCCGCGCTCGTAGCCGGTGGCGTCCAGGGCCACGTCCGCGGGCGGCAGCGACAGCTTGTTGACGCCCACCAGGGTCCGCAGCTTGGGCCACGAGATCTGGCGGTCGCCGGGGATCAGCGCAAACAGGAACGAGCCGTCCTTGTGCTTGACCACCAGCGACTTCACGATGTCCGCCGGCGTGATTCCCAGGATGCCGGCCGCCTCCTCCAGGCTCCTGGCGGCTGGCCGTTCCACAACGTCAACCTGCAGTCCGCGCGCGGCGGCGTCCGCCAGGAAGCGTTCCCGGCCGACGGCGGCGCCATCCTGGGTGCCATTGCCGGCGGCAGTTGCCTCCGCCATCAGTCGCGGTACAGCAGGAGAGCTTCGCCCTGCCCGCCGCCGCCGCACAGGGACACCGCCGCCTTGCCCGTTCCGCGGCGCTTGAGCTCATGCGCGGCGTGCACGGCCAGGCGCGCGCCCGAAGCCCCGATGGGGTGGCCCAGCGCAATGGCCCCGCCATGGATATTGCACTTCTCGAGGGGGTAGTCCAGGTCCTTCAGGGACTGAACCGCCACCGAACCGAAGGCCTCGTTGATTTCAATGAAGTCGAGGTCGGCGGTGGTCCAGCCCGCCCGCGCCAGGGCATTACGGATGGCGTTGGACGGCTGGGAGTGCAGGGAGTTGTCCGGCCCAGCCACCTGGCCGGGCTTCCCCACCAGAGCCAGGTACTCCAGGCCGTGCTTCTCCGCATAGCCACGGGAGGCGAGCACCAGTGCCGCGGCCCCGTCGGACAGGGGAGAGGAGTTGCCCGCGGTGATGGTGCCGTCCGTGACGAAGGCCGCGCGCAGGCCGGCGAGTGAATCCACCGACGTATTGGGCCGGACCCCCTCGTCCGTGGCCACCACGATGGGGTCGCCCTTGCGCTGCTTCACGCTGACCGGGACGATTTCGTCGTCGAACGTCCCATTCTTGGCAGCCAGCGCGGCACGCTGGTGGGACTGGGCAGCCACGTTGTCCTGGGACGTCCGGTCGATCCCCAGTGCCAGGTTGCGGGTTTCGGTGGAAAGGCCCATGGACTGCCCATCGAAGGCGTCGGTCAGGCCGTCGTGGGCGGCGGCGTCCAAGGCCTGGATTGAGCCGTAGGTCCACCCCTGCCGGGATCCGGGCAGCAGGTGCGGGGCCCGGGTCATGGATTCCTGGCCGCCGGCCACCACAACTTCGGCTTCCCCGCTCCGGATCAGCCGGGCGGCGTCAATCACCGCAGTGAGCCCGGAGAGGCACACTTTGTTGACGGTCACGGCAGGGACGTCCCAGCCGATGCCGGCGCCGATGGAACTTTGCCGCGCGGGGTTCTGGCCGGCGCCCGCCTGCAGCACCTGTCCCATGATCACGGCGTCCACATCGGCGGCGTCCACGCCGCTGGCCTCCAGTGCAGCCGTGATGGCGCGGGCACCAAGCTCCACCGCTGAGAAGCTTGCAAGTTGCCCGTTGATCCGGCCCTGCGGTGTGCGCGCTGCTGCGAGTATGACAACGTCAGTGTTGTCAGGAGAGTTGCCCATGGTTATCTCTTCCGGTCCGTTTTCGGTCTAGGCCATCAAGGCTACCGTGACCCTGGTCACCTAACTATTCAAACGCCTGTGCCGCCGGCTGCATTCCGCGAGGGGCATTCCGGAAAGCGGACGGCACTGTGGGGGAGGGGTCCCCATCCGCGCAGAGTGCACGACGACGGCGGCCTGCGTAGGGTAGGCAGCGGAAACTTTTGCAGGGGTACGGCAGGTCCGTGTTCCGGAGGCGGTTGGAGCAGCAGCGTGACAAGATTCCTGGCCACGGCGGCGGTCGCCGCCCTCGCGGGGCTGACCGCCTGCTCCGGATCCGCTCCCGTCCAGGAGGACCGCGTAACGGCGCCCGTCCAGCCGGAGCCAACCGCCGCCCAGTCCGCCCCCTCCACAGGCGCGGGAGGCGGCACTGCCAGGCCGCCGTCGTCGTCCGCTTCGAGCGGCGCCAAGGAAGCATGCCTGCTCTTCAACTCCCTTTTTGCTGGCTACGCAGCGGTCCCTTCCGGGGACGCCGAAGGGTATGAGGACATCTACCGGAGGGCCGTGGGCGCCAAGGACACTGTGTCAGGCGACCTCCGCGGACTGTTCGCCTCGCTCAGCCTCCTCGCGATTGACCATTCAGCCGCGGCCGCGTCCGGTGGGGAGCCCCAGCAGGAATCAAAGGACGCCGTGCGGGATGCCGTCTTCGCGAATGCGGGGACGTGCACCGCGGAGGGCGTCATCCTGACGCTCTAGCGGCCCGTCGGAGCGGGCGTCGCGGACCTGCGCAGGAGCTGCCCCGGATTCAGTGCTTGCAATCGGGCCGGATGTGGGGTAGACATGTAGGTTATTTTGCCGTATCGTAGATATTTGCGTCTTCCCTGTTTACCTTCAGCCTTCATATAGCGGTGGGCTTTGCCTGGCAGCTGACAATCAACGTGCCGTCAACAACGTCACAGCATGGTCAGCACGGGCCCCGGGTCATATAGCGGAACCGGACTGGTAGCACTGCGGAGCATTCCGCAGGGTGCACAGCGGGGGAGATCTGAAAACGCCTGAAGGTCTGTGGAAGGATCCCTCTTGGTCGCCTCGAGCACCTCTAATAACGAAACCGCTAACACCGCCGACAGCACTGATGGTGCCACTCGCCGGCTCTCATTCGCAAAGATTCACGAACCTCTTGACGTTCCGAATCTGCTTGCCCTCCAGACGGACAGCTTCGACTGGCTGGTCGGAAATGAGCGCTGGCAGGCACGCGTAGCGAAGGCTGTCGAAGAAAACGATCTCAGCGTCGCCACCACGTCCGGCCTGTCGGACATCTTCGAAGAGATCTCCCCGATCGAGGACTTCCAGGGCACCATGTCCCTGAGCTTCTCCGATCCGGAGTTCGCTGACCCCAAGTACACCATGGCCGAGTGCAAGGACCGGGACGCTACGTACTCGGCTCCGCTGTACGTCAAGGCCGAGTTCATGAACAACAACACGGGCGAAATCAAGCAGCAGACCGTGTTCATGGGTGACTTCCCGCTGATGACCGAGAAGGGCACCTTCGTCGTCAACGGCACCGAGCGTGTCGTTGTCTCCCAGCTGGTCCGTTCCCCGGGCGCCTACTTTGAGCGTGCCGCTGACAAGACCAGCGACAAGGACATCTTCACGGCGAAGATCATCCCGTCCCGCGGCGCCTGGTTCGAGCTCGAGATCGACAAGCGCGACCAGGTGGGCGTGCGCCTTGACCGCAAGCGCAAGCAGTCCGTCACCGTCCTGCTGAAGGCCCTCGGCTGGACCGAAGGCCAGATCCTCGAAGAGTTCGGCCAGTACGACTCCATGCGGGCAACCCTGGAGAAGGACGCCACCGAAACCCGCGAAGACGCGTTGCTGGACATCTACCGGAAGCTGCGCCCGGGCGAGCCGCCCACCGTCGAGGCTGCCCAGTCGCTGCTGGACAACCTGTACTTCAACTCCAAGCGCTACGATCTGGCCAAGGTTGGCCGCTACAAGATCAACCGCAAGCTTGGCATCGACCGCTCCCTTGGCGACAAGGAAGCCTCGGTCCTGCACGTTGAAGACATCGTTGCCATGATCAAGTTCCTCGTGGCGCTGCACGCCGGCGAGAAGACCATCAAGGGCACCCGCGATGGCCAGGAAGTGGACCTGCGCGTCGAAATCGACGACATCGACCACTTCGGCAACCGCCGCATCCGCGCCGTCGGCGAGCTCATCGAGAACCAGGTCCGCACCGGCCTGTCCCGCATGGAGCGCGTTGTCCGCGAGCGTATGACCACCCAGGACGTCGAGGCCATCACGCCGCAGACCCTGATCAACATCCGCCCCGTGGTCGCCGCGATCAAGGAGTTCTTCGGAACGTCCCAGCTCTCGCAGTTCATGGACCAGAACAACCCGCTCTCGGGTTTGACCCACAAGCGCCGCCTGTCGGCCCTTGGCCCGGGTGGTCTGTCCCGTGACCGCGCCGGCATGGAAGTCCGTGACGTGCACCCGTCCCACTACGGACGTATGTGCCCCATCGAAACGCCTGAAGGCCCGAACATTGGCCTGATCGGTTCGCTGGCATCCTACGGTCGCATCAACCCGTTCGGCTTCATCGAGACCCCGTACCGCCTGGTCAAGGACGGCGTTGTTTCCGACGACGTCCAGTACCTGACGGCCGACGATGAGGCTGAGGTGCTGATCGCCCAGGCCAACGCGCCGCTGGACGAGAACAAGAAGTTCGCCGAAGACACCGTCCTGGTGCGTGCCCGCGGTGGTGGAGGCGAGCCTGTCCTCGTGCCCGCCGAGGACGTCGAGTTCATGGACGTTTCCCCGCGCCAGATGGTGTCCGTGGCTACGGCCCTGATCCCGTTCCTTGAGCACGACGATGCAAACCGCGCACTCATGGGTGCCAACATGCAGCGCCAGGCCGTGCCGCTGGTCCGTTCCGAGGCTCCCTTCGTGGGCACCGGCATGGAGCGCGCCGCAGCCGTCGACGCCGGTGACGTTGTCATCGCGAAGAAGGCCGGTGTGGTCACCGAGGTTTCCGCCGAGCTCGTCATCATGCTTAACGACGACGGCACCGAGACCAACTACCGCATCAACAAGTTCGCCCGCTCCAACCAGGGCAACTGCTACAACCACCGTGTCCTGGTGAACGAAGGCCAGCGCCTGGAAGTTGGCGGCATCATCGCCGACGGCCCGGCAACGGACCAGGGCGAGCTCGCCCTCGGTAAGAACCTGCTCGTGGCATTCATGTCGTGGGAAGGCCACAACTTCGAGGACGCCATCATCCTCTCGCAGCGCATTGTTGCCGAGGACGTCCTTTCCTCCATCCACATCGAGGAGCACGAGATCGATGCCCGCGACACCAAGCTTGGTGCCGAGGAAATCACCCGTGACATCCCCAATGTGTCCGAGGAAGTCCTGGCTGGCCTGGACGAGCGCGGCATCATCCACATCGGTGCCGAGGTTGAGGCAGGGGACATCCTGGTCGGAAAGGTCACCCCCAAGGGTGAAACCGAGCTGACCCCGGAAGAGCGCCTGCTGCGCGCGATCTTCGGCGAGAAGTCCCGCGAAGTCCGCGACACCTCCCTGAAGGTTCCTCACGGCGAGTCCGGTACGGTCATCGGCGTGCGCGTCTTCGACCGCGACAACGACGACGAGCTGCCCCCGGGCGTCAACCAGCTGGTCCGCGTCTACGTGGCTGCCAAGCGCAAGATCACCGACGGCGACAAGCTCGCCGGCCGCCACGGCAACAAGGGTGTTATCTCCAAGATCCTCCCCGTTGAGGACATGCCCTTCCTCGCCGACGGCACCCCCGTTGATATCGTCCTGAACCCGCTGGGTGTCCCGGGCCGTATGAACGTGGGCCAGGTGCTCGAGACGCACCTCGGCTGGGTTGCCAAGACCGGCTGGAAGATCGAAGGCGAGCCCGAGTGGGTCAAGCAGCTGCCGAACCTGCCGCGCGAGAGTGGCCAGACCACTGTTGCAACGCCGGTGTTCGACGGTGCCCGCGAAGAGGAAATCACGGGCCTGCTGGACTCCACCAACGTGACCCGCGACGGCGAACGCCTGATCAACTCCTCCGGCAAGACCCGCCTGTTCGACGGCCGCTCCGGCGAGCCGTTCCCGGATCCGATCTCGGTCGGCTACATGTACATCCTGAAGCTCCACCACCTGGTGGACGACAAGATCCACGCGCGCTCCACCGGCCCGTACTCCATGATCACGCAGCAGCCGCTGGGTGGTAAGGCACAGTTCGGTGGCCAGCGCTTCGGTGAAATGGAAGTGTGGGCGCTCGAAGCTTACGGCGCCGCCTACACGCTCCAGGAGCTCCTCACGATCAAGTCTGATGACATCCATGGTCGCGTGAAGGTCTACGAAGCCATCGTGAAGGGCGAGAACATCCCCGAGCCGGGTGTTCCCGAGTCCTTCAAGGTCTTGATCAAGGAAATGCAGTCGCTGTGCCTGAACGTGGAAGTCCTCTCCACGGACGGAACCACAATTGAAATGCGTGACTCTGATGACGCAGTCTTCACGGCTGCGGAGGAACTGGGTATCGATCTGTCCCGCGCAGAGCCCAGTTCCGTAGAAGAGGTCTAAGGAGCCCGACGACGGCGGGCCGCGCCCGTCGTCGTCCTCCTTCCTCATCCCGCACCCAAGACTTCAGAATTTAGAGAACAAGAGAGAACAGGGACCATATGTCCAGCGAATCCTCCTTCGGCCTCATGCAGATCGGCCTCGCCACCGCGGAAGACATCCGCGGCTGGTCTTACGGCGAGGTTAAGAAGCCGGAAACCATCAACTACCGCACGCTCAAGCCCGAGAAGGACGGCCTCTTCTGCGAGAAGATCTTCGGCCCGTCCCGGGACTGGGAATGCTACTGCGGCAAGTACAAGCGCGTGCGCTTCAAGGGCATCATCTGCGAGCGTTGTGGCGTTGAGGTCACCCGCGCAAAGGTCCGCCGCGAGCGCATGGGCCACATCGAACTGGCCGCACCCGTCACGCACATCTGGTACTTCAAGGGTGTTCCCTCCCGCCTGGGCTACCTCCTTGACCTGGCACCGAAGGACCTCGAAAAGGTCATCTACTTCGCTGCCTACATGATCACCAGCGTTGATGAAGCCGCCCGCCACGAGGAACTGCCCAACCTGCAGGTTGAGCACGACATCGAGAAGAAGCAGCTGATCGACAACCGCGACTCCGACATCGCGGCCATTGCCCGCGACCTCGAAGGCGAAATCGCCCGTCTCGAAGGCGAAGGCGCCAAGGCCGCCGACAAGAAGAAGGCCCGCGACTCCGCCGACCGCCAGATGGCCAACGTGCGCAAGCGCGCCGACGCCGACATCGAGCGCCTCGAGCAGGTCTGGGACCGCTTCAAGAACCTCAAGGTCGCTGACCTTGAAGGTGACGAAGGACTGTACCGCGAGCTGCGCGACCGCTATGGCATGTACTTCGAGGGCTCCATGGGTGCCGAAGCCATCAAGAAGCGTCTTGAAAGCTTCGACATGCAGGCCGAGTCGGACCTGCTGCGCGACATCATCGCCAACGGCAAGGGCCAGCGCAAGACCCGTGCCCTCAAGCGCCTGAAGGTGGTCAACGCGTTCCTGACCACCAACAACAGCCCGCTTGGCATGGTCCTCGACGCCGTCCCGGTGATCCCGCCGGAACTGCGCCCCATGGTCCAGCTGGACGGCGGCCGCTTCGCGACCTCCGACCTCAACGACCTGTACCGCCGTGTGATCAACCGCAACAACCGCCTCAAGCGCCTGCTTGACCTGGGTGCTCCGGAGATCATCGTCAACAACGAGAAGCGCATGCTTCAGGAAGCTGTTGACAGCCTCTTCGACAACGGCCGCCGCGGCCGTCCGGTCACCGGACCGGGCAACCGTCCGCTGAAGTCCCTGAGCGACATGCTCAAGGGCAAGCAGGGCCGTTTCCGCCAGAACCTCCTCGGCAAGCGCGTGGACTACTCCGGCCGTTCGGTCATCGTCGTCGGCCCGCAGCTGAAGCTGCACCAGTGCGGCCTGCCCAAGCAGATGGCGCTGGAGCTCTTCAAGCCGTTCGTGATGAAGCGCCTGGTTGACCTCAACCACGCCCAGAACATCAAGTCGGCCAAGCGCATGGTTGAGCGTTACCGCCCGCAGGTCTGGGACGTGCTGGAAGAGATCATCACCGAACACCCGGTGCTGCTCAACCGTGCACCTACCCTGCACCGCCTCGGCATCCAGGCCTTCGAGCCGCAGCTTGTTGAAGGCAAGGCAATCCAGCTTCACCCGCTGGTTTGCGGCGCCTTCAACGCCGACTTCGACGGCGACCAGATGGCAGTCCACCTGCCGCTGAGCCCCGAAGCCCAGGCTGAAGCCCGCATCCTGATGCTGTCCTCGAACAACATCCTGAAGCCCTCCGACGGACGTCCGGTCACCCTGCCCTCGCAGGATATGATCATCGGCCTCTACCACCTGACCACCAAGCGTGTCGGTTCAGCTGGCGAAGGCCGCATCTTCGGTTCGGTTTCCGAAGCCATCATGGCCTTCGACGCCCGCGAGCTGCACCTGAACTCGCAGGTCAAGATCCGCCTCGAAGGCTTCGTACCGTACGCAGGCTGGGAAGCTCCGGAAGGCTGGGAGCCGGGTCAGCCCGCACTCGTCCAGACCTCCCTGGGCCAGGTCCTCTTCAACGAGACCCTGCCCGAGGACTACCCCTGGGTCGAGGCTGTTGCCGACAAGGGCGAACTGTCCCGCATCGTCAACGACCTCGCCGAGCGCTACCCGAAGGTCGTCACCGCGGCAACGCTGGACAACCTGAAGGACGCCGGTTTCTACTGGGCCACCCGTTCAGGCGTCACCGTTGCCATCTCGGACATCGAGGTTCCGGCCGCAAAGCCGGAGATCCTCGCCGGCTACGAAGAGCGCGCCGCCAAGATCCAGGGCCAGTACGACAAGGGCCTGATCGACGACGACGAGCGTCGCCAGGAACTGATCGAGATCTGGAACAAGGCAACCAACGAGATCGCCCAGGCGATGCGTGACAGCCTGTCCCCGATGAACACCATCAACCGCATGGTGTCCTCCGGTGCACGTGGTAACTGGATGCAGGTCCGCCAGATCGCGGGTATCCGTGGCCTGGTGGCCAACCCGAAGGGTGAAATTATTCCCCGTCCCATCAAGTCCTCCTACCGTGAGGGCCTGTCGGTTCTGGAATACTTCATCGCCACGCACGGTGCCCGTAAGGGTCTTGCCGACACCGCGCTGCGTACCGCCAACTCGGGTTACCTGACCCGTCGCCTGGTGGACGTCTCGCAGGACGTCATCGTCCGTGAAGAGGACTGCGGCACGGAGCGTGGCCTGGTCACGCCCATCGCCGTCGCCGATTCCAACGGTGAGCTGGTCCTGGACGAGAACGTCGAGAACAGTGCCTACGCACGTACCCTCGCCGTCGACGTCGTGGACTCCGAGGGCAAGGTTCTCGCAGCCGCCGGCACCGACTGCGGCGACGTCGTCATCGACGAGCTGTTCAAGGCAGGCATCACCGAGGTCAAGGTCCGCTCCGTACTCACTTGTGAGTCCAGCGTCGGTACCTGTGCACTGTGCTATGGCCGTTCGCTGGCCACCGGCAAGACCGTGGACATCGGCGAGGCCGTGGGCATCATCGCCGCACAGTCCATCGGTGAGCCCGGTACCCAGCTGACCATGCGTACGTTCCACACCGGTGGTGCTGTCTCCGCCAGCGGCGGCGACGACATCACCCAGGGTCTGCCCCGTATCCAGGAGCTCTTCGAAGCCCGTACTCCGAAGGGTGTTGCACCGATTGCAGAAGCAGCCGGCCGCATCACCATCGAAGAGTCCGAGCGCCAGATGCGCCTGGTCATCACCCCGGATGACGGAACCGAAGAGATCGCCTACCCGGTCCTGCGCCGTTCACGCCTGCTGATCGAGGATGGCGACCACGTCACCGTCGGCCAGAAGCTGATCAACGGACCGGTGGATCCCAAGCAGGTCCTGCGCATCATGGGTCCGCGTGCGGCACAGAAGTTCCTGGTGGACGAGGTCCAGGGCGTGTACCGCAGCCAGGGCATCGGTATCCACGACAAGCACGTCGAGGTTATCGTCCGCCAGATGCTGCGCCGCGTCACGGTCATCGAGTCCGGCGAATCGGACCTGCTGCCCGGCGAGCTCGCCGAGCGCAGCCGCTTCGAGGACGCCAACCGCCGCGTTGTGTCCGAGGGCAAGACTCCGGCATCCGGACGTCCTGAGCTCATGGGCATCACCAAGGCGTCGCTGGCCACCGAGTCCTGGCTGTCCGCTGCTTCCTTCCAGGAGACCACCCGCGTCCTGACGCAGGCGGCCATGGAAGGCAAGAGCGATCCGCTGCTGGGCCTCAAGGAGAACGTCATCATCGGTAAGCTGATCCCGGCCGGCACGGGCCTCCCGCGCTACACCGAGGTCACCGTGGAGCCCACTGAAGAAGCAAAGGCCAACCTGTTCACCGGCCCCAGCGCATTCAGTGACTTCTCGTACGACACCCTGGGCGGCGACGGAGCTCCTGAGTTCCACGCCATCCCGCTGGATGACTACGACCTGGGCAACGACTTCCGCTAAAAGGCAGTCCGCGTGGGCCCCGCCTCAACCTGCTTGTCGGCAGGGGGAGGCGGGGTCTTCCCGTTAACCCAACTAGGTAGCGCTAAGTGTCGTTTTGGGGGTTCAAAACGACACTTAGCGCTACCTACTTGGGGGAGTGGGGCCCTGATTAAGGGGTATGGGCCGTCCGTGCTAGACTTGTTACCAATTGTTATTGTGGCAGTGGATGAGTGCGCCGGTACCAGCTGAAAAGCTGAACCAGAGCGACGTTTCCGGTTTGCAGGGTTCTTGTGCAACGTATGCCACATTTTTGCATGCCTAGGGACCATTGAAGACGCGAGTCAGTCCCTATGGATGCGATCCGACTATTAAGGCTTCGCCTTCGCCGCCATGGAGAACTTCTTCAAGGCCCGGGCGGCGGGGCAACGCAACAAGAGAGTGGCCGGAAGCGGCCACTCCGGATAAAACGGAGAACACGAGAGTGCCTACGATTAACCAGCTGGTCCGTAAGGGCCGCACGCCTAAGGTCTCAAAGACCAAGGCTCCCGCGCTTAAGGGCAGCCCCATGCGCCGCGGTGTCTGCACCCGCGTCTACACCACCACCCCGAAGAAGCCGAACTCGGCTCTGCGTAAGGTGGCACGTGTGCGCCTCAACGGCGGCGTGGAAGTTACCGCCTACATCCCCGGTGTTGGCCACAACCTGCAGGAGCACTCCATTGTGCTCGTTCGCGGTGGTCGTGTGAAGGACCTTCCGGGTGTCCGCTACAAGATCGTCCGTGGCGCCCTCGATACCCAGGGTGTCAAGAACCGTAAGCAGGCACGCAGCCGCTACGGCGCAAAGATGGAGAAGAAGTAATATGCCTCGCAAGGGTCCGGCCCCCAAGCGGCCGCTCGTACTAGATCCCGTTTACGGCTCCCCGCTGGTCACCCAGCTCATCAACAAGGTGCTTGTTGACGGCAAGAAGTCCACTGCAGAGCGCATCGTCTACGGTGCCCTCGAAGGTGCTCGCGCCAAGTCCGGCGGCGACCCCGTAGCAGCCCTCAAGAAGGCCATGGACAACGTCAAGCCTTCCCTCGAGGTCCGCTCCCGCCGCGTCGGCGGCGCCACCTACCAGGTTCCGGTTGAGGTCAAGCCGGGCCGTTCCACCGCACTCGCCCTGCGCTGGCTGGTTGGCTACTCCAAGGCCCGCCGCGAAAAGACGATGACCGAGCGCCTCCAGAACGAAATCCTGGATGCGTCCAACGGTCTCGGTGCCGCTGTGAAGCGTCGCGAAGACACCCACAAGATGGCCGAGTCCAACAAGGCCTTCGCACACTACCGCTGGTAATACTTCCCGGACGCCGCCGGCTCAACCGAGCCGGCGGCGAACGTGCAGTCCATCCGAAAGGGAGACACCGTGGCACAGGACGTGCTTACCGACCTTAGTAAGGTCCGCAACATCGGCATCATGGCCCACATTGATGCCGGCAAGACCACCACCACCGAGCGCATCCTGTTCTACACGGGTGTGAACCACAAGATCGGCGAAACGCACGACGGCGCTTCGACCACTGACTGGATGGAACAGGAAAAGGAACGCGGCATCACCATCACGTCTGCCGCCGTGACCTGCTTCTGGGAAAACAACCAGATCAACATCATCGACACCCCCGGCCACGTTGACTTCACCGTTGAGGTTGAGCGCTCCCTGCGCGTCCTCGACGGTGCCGTCGCCGTCTTCGATGGCAAGGAAGGCGTTGAGCCTCAGTCTGAGACCGTGTGGCGCCAGGCTGACAAGTACAACGTTCCCCGCATCTGCTTCGTCAACAAGATGGACAAGCTGGGTGCTGACTTCTACTTCACCGTAGACACCATCATCAGCCGCCTCGGCGCCAAGCCGCTGGTCATGCAGCTGCCGATCGGTGCCGAGAACGACTTCATCGGCGTTGTGGACCTGCTCTACATGCGCGCCCTCGTGTGGCCCGGCGATGCCAAGGGTGACGTGACCATGGGTGCGAAGTACGAGATCCGCGAGATCCCTGCCGACCTCCAGGCCAAGGCTGAAGAGTACCGTGCGAACCTCGTTGAGACCGTCGCAGAGTCCTCCGAAGAACTGATGGAGAAGTACCTCGAGGGCGAAGAGATTTCGATCGACGAGCTCAAGGCCGGCATCCGCAAGATGACGATCAACTCCGAGCTGTACCCGATCTTCTGCGGCTCTGCCTTCAAGAACCGCGGCGTCCAGCCCATGCTCGATGCAGTTGTGGACTACCTGCCGAACCCGCTCGACGTCCCCCCGATGATCGGTCACGATCCCCGCGACGAAGAGAAGGAACTGACCCGCAAGCCTTCCGCTGACGAGCCGTTCTCCGCTCTCGCGTTCAAGATCGCGGCCCACCCGTTCTTCGGCCAGCTCACCTTCATCCGCGTGTACTCCGGTCACGTGGAAGCAGGCGCGCAGGTGGTCAACTCCACCAAGGGCAAGAAGGAACGCATCGGCAAGCTGTTCCAGATGCACGCCAACAAGGAAATGCCCGTCGAGGGCGCTACCGCCGGCCACATCTACGCAGCGATCGGCCTGAAGGACACCACCACGGGTGACACCCTGTGTGACTCCGCGAACCAGATCGTCCTCGAGTCCATGAGCTTCCCGGAGCCCGTGATCTCGGTTGCCATCGAGCCGAACACCAAGGGTGACCAGGAGAAGCTCTCCACGGCCATCCAGAAGCTCTCCGCTGAGGACCCCACCTTCCAGGTGTCCCTCAACGAAGACACCGGCCAGACCATCATCGCCGGCATGGGCGAGCTCCACCTGGACATCCTGGTGGACCGCATGCGCCGCGAGTTCAAGGTCGAGGCCAACGTGGGCAAGCCGCAGGTCGCCTACCGCGAAACCATCAAGCGTGCTGTAGAGCGTCACGACTACACGCACAAGAAGCAGACCGGTGGTTCGGGCCAGTTCGCAAAGATCCAGATCGCGATCGAGCCGCTGGACACTGCCGAGGGCGAGCTGTACGAGTTCGAGAACAAGGTCACCGGTGGCCGCGTTCCCCGCGAGTACATTCCTTCGGTTGATGCGGGTATCCAGGATGCACTGAACGACGGCGTCCTGGCCGGCTACCCGGTTGTCGGCATCAAGGCCACGCTGGTTGACGGCGCGTACCACGATGTCGACTCCTCGGAAATGGCATTCAAGATCGCCGGCCGTATGGCTTTCAAGGAAGCTGCACGCAAGGCGAACCCTGTCCTGCTCGAACCGCTGATGGATGTCGAGGTCCGCACCCCTGAGGAATACATGGGTGAAGTTATCGGCGACCTCAACTCCCGCCGTGGCCAGATGCAGTCCATGGAGGATGCACAGGGCGTCAAGGTCATCCGTGCACACGTCCCGCTGTCCGGCATGTTCGGCTACATCGGTGACCTGCGCTCCAAGACCCAGGGCCGTGCTGTGTACTCCATGACGTTCAACAGCTACGCCGAGGTCCCGAAGGCTGTTGCCGACGAGATCATCCAGAAGAGCCGCGGCGAATAGTCCTAGGACTTTTCAAAGCGAACAACCTCGGGTGCGCCTGGCCGGAAACGGACAGCGCAGCCGGTGCAGGTGGCCGGGCCGGTCGGATTCATCCGGTCAAGCCGGGTTCCGGCCATCTGCACGAACAGGTCCAAGGCACTAGTATTAGTTCCTGAATCTGCAATTTCACCAATCCAAAGCCCCCCAAGTAGACTTACCTGAGTTTCCGCCGCGACAAGCGCGGCTGAAGGGTACGTCATTTGAAAACGTTCTAGGAGGAACCTGTGGCAAAGGCAAAGTTCGAGCGGACTAAGCCGCACGTTAACATCGGCACCATTGGTCACGTTGACCACGGTAAGACGACGTTGACGGCCGCCATTTCCAAGGTGCTGTACGACAAGTACCCGGATCTCAACGAGAAGCGCGACTTCGCGTCGATCGACTCTGCTCCCGAAGAGCGTCAGCGCGGTATTACCATCAACATCTCCCACGTGGAGTACCAGACCGAAAAGCGCCACTACGCACACGTAGACGCCCCGGGTCACGCTGACTACATCAAGAACATGATCACCGGTGCTGCCCAGATGGACGGCGCAATCCTCGTGGTTGCTGCTACCGATGGCCCCATGGCACAGACCCGCGAGCACGTTCTGCTCGCCCGCCAGGTTGGTGTTCCCTACCTGCTGGTCGCCCTGAACAAGGCTGACATGGTTGACGATGAGGAACTGCTGGACCTCGTTGAAATGGAAGTTCGTGAGCTCCTCAGCTCGCAGGGCTTCGATGGCGACGAAGCACCGGTTGTCCGCGTCTCCGGCCTGAAGGCCCTGGAAGGCGACCCCGAATGGGTCAAGTCCGTTGAGGACCTGATGGCTGCTGTGGACGAGTCCGTTCCGGACCCCATCCGCGACCGCGACAAGCCCTTCCTGATGCCGATCGAAGACGTCTTCACCATCACCGGCCGTGGCACCGTTGTTACGGGCCGCGCCGAGCGTGGAACCCTCGCCATCAACTCCGAGGTCGAGATCGTCGGCATCCGTCCGGTCCAGAAGACCACGGTTACCGGTATCGAGATGTTCCACAAGCAGCTCGACGAAGCATGGGCCGGCGAGAACTGTGGCCTCCTGCTCCGCGGTCTGAAGCGCGACGATGTCGAGCGTGGCCAGGTTGTCGTCAAGCCGGGTTCCATCACCCCGCACACCGACTTCGAGGCTAACGTCTACATCCTCTCCAAGGACGAAGGCGGACGTCACAACCCGTTCTACTCCAACTACCGCCCGCAGTTCTACTTCCGTACCACGGACGTAACCGGCGTTATCACCCTGCCCGAGGGCACGGAAATGGTTATGCCTGGCGACAACACTGAGATGACCGTTGCGCTCATCCAGCCGATCGCAATGGAAGAGGGCCTCGGCTTCGCAATCCGCGAAGGCGGCCGCACCGTTGGTTCAGGACGCGTTACCAAGATCATCAAGTAATTCCTTGTTGAACTGAAGAACAGCCCCGCTGCTACTGCAGCGGGGCTGTTCTTTTCTGTTAACAGGGCCCTGATACTGTTACTGGACCGAAAGGAGCTCACCATGGGCTGGCTTATTTTCCTGATCATCGCTGTTGCCGTCGTTGCCGGCGTCTTCTGGGCGAAGAAGTATTTCCGCCACGAGATCGACCGCGCCAAGCGCATCAACAGGTCAAACAAGGACCTGTAGCTGCTCCCGCAGGATCACTGTCCTCGGCGGGGCGCAGGCTAAAGCCCGCCGGCCTTCCTTGCCTGGCTGAGTGCCTGGTACCAGTAGAAGGACTGTTTCGGGGTGCGCGCCAGGGAGTCGAAGTCCACGTGGACCAGTCCAAAGCGTTGCGAATACCCGGCCGCCCATTCGAAGTTGTCCATAAGGGTCCACACGTAGTAGCCGCGGAGGTCCACGCCGGATGCGATCCCGTCGGGAGCCGTGGCATCGAGGGCCGCCCCAAGATGCGTTGCCAAATAGCGCACCCGCTCCTCGTCCTGCAGTGTCCCGGACACTGTCTCGGGCTCCGGGAAGCTGGCCCCGCCCTCAGTGATGAACACCGGCGGCAAAACTTCGCCGTACCGGTCCTGGAGCTCCTTCAGCAGGACGCCCAGATGGTCCGGCGCCACAGGCCAGCCAAACCCGGTGCTGTCGTACTCCGGGTAGCCCACCTCGTGGAACGGCAGCCTCGCCACCGCCTTGTGGATGTCCGCCGGGATTGATGCTGCGCCACGTCCCAAGGCAACCTTGACCGGAAAGTAGTAATTCAGTCCGTAAAAATCCAGTGGCTGGTGGATGGTGCGCAGATCGGCATCGGAAATCCTGCCGATGGAGCGCAGCCACGGCTTGGCATACAGCGGAAGCTTCGGGTACCGGCCCAGCAGCACCGGGTCTGCGTAGATCCTGTTCATCAGCAGGTCATAGAGGTGGGCCACCAGCCGGTCGCCGATCTTGCCGGTGGCTGGCCGCACGGGCGCGTGCAGGTTGGTCACGCCGATGCCCCCGGCCACGCCCGCTGCCCGCAGGGCCTGTACGCCGAGGCCGTGGGCCAGCAGCTGGTGGTGGATGGACGGGAGCGCATCGAACATGAGCGCGTGGCCGGGGGCATGGACGCCCAGGGCGTAGCCGTTCAGGGTCACCGAGACAGGTTCGTTCAAGGTGACCCACTGCGCAACACGGTCCCCGAAGCGTTCGCCCGCAGCACTGGCGTATTCGCCAAACCGCTCGGCCGTCTCCCGGTTCATCCAGCCGCCGCGGTGTTCCAGCGGCAGCGGGGTATCCCAGTGGTAAAGCGTTGCCATGGGACTGATCCCCGCTGCCAGCAGCTGATCAAGGAGACGGTCGTAGAAGTCCAGGCCCTCCTTGTTGAAGCCTCCCCGCCCCTCGGGCTGGATCCTCGGCCAGGACAGTGAGAAGCGGTAGGAGTCCACGCCCAGGTCCTGCAGCAGGGCCACGTCCTCCGGCAACCTGTTGTAGTGGTCGCACGCCACGGCGGGGGAGTGGCCGTCCACGATCGCGCCTGGCTTCTCGGCGAAGGCGTCCCAGCCGGAGGGCCCCCGCCCGCCGTCGGCCAATGCTCCTTCAATCTGGAAGGCAGCGGCGGCTACCCCCAAAGTGAACGACGGCGGCATGCGGCTGGCGAGCTCCGTCGCCGATTCGGTGCGTTCCAGGGTCATGCCCCTATCATCCATTCGGTAGGGACCCGGGGGCAATGGCCCCGGCAGGGCCTCCCTCAGCGGAGGCCTGAGCGGCGCGATTCGCTTCTGCCGCCAAATTCCGGCATACTAGATGAGTTGTTCAAGCGCTTCTTCGCGTCCCGATCCGGATAATGCCGGATGCCAGGGTCCAAGTGGAAGACCAAACATAACCCACTCCCCATGGATAGCGGATTTGTATGCGTGAAAAGCGCGACACGCCCGACCGCGGGGGTCGGTTGCGCCGGCAAGGTGAGGAACCCGGATTCATCCGGATTCAGTTTGTGCGGCGGGTGGTAGTTACGACTTCAAATGCTTCGGCAGCCATACAACGAGAAATGAACAGGGCAGCCCTAACCAGGGGAAGCACAGACTGAAAGAGAGTCAGGCGACATGGCGGGACAAAAAATCCGCATCCGGCTGAAGTCATACGACCACGAGGTCATTGACGTTTCAGCACGGAAGATCGTTGAGACGGTCACGCGCGCAGGCGCAACGGTAGTCGGCCCCGTGCCGCTGCCTACGGAGAAGAACGTGTACTGCGTGATCCGCTCTCCGCACAAGTACAAGGACAGCCGCGAGCACTTCGAAATGCGCACGCACAAGCGTCTTATCGACATCATCGATCCCACGCCGAAGGCTGTTGACTCGCTCATGCGTCTCGACCTGCCGGCTGACGTGAACATCGAAATCAAGCTGTAGGGAGGTGCTGAGAGACTATGACCGCAACCCGTAACGTAAAGGGCCTGCTGGGCACGAAGCTCGGCATGACCCAGGTCTGGGACGAGAACAACAAGCTCATCCCCGTCACTGTGGTCCAGGCAGATTCGAACGTCATCACCCAGCTGCGCAATGCAGAAGCTGATGGCTACGTCGCCGTTCAGATCGGCTACGGCCAGATCGATCCCCGCAAGGTCACCAAGCCGCTGGCTGGTCACTTTGAAAAGGCGGGCGTCACGCCTCGCCGCCACGTCGTCGAACTCCGTACCGCAGATGCTGCTGAGTACGAGCTTGGCCAGGAGCTCTCCGTAGAGGTCTTCGAAGCCGGCCAGAAGATCGACGTCATCGGCACCACCAAGGGTAAGGGCTTCGCCGGTGTTATGAAGCGTCACGGCTTCCACGGCGTTGGAGCTTCCCACGGTGCCCACAAGAACCACCGTAAGCCCGGTTCAATCGGTGGCGCATCCACCCCGAGCCGCGTCTTCAAGGGCATGAAAATGGCCGGCCGCATGGGCGCCGTTCGTCACACCACGCTGAACCTTACGGTTCACGCGGTTGACGTCGAGAAGTCGCTGCTCCTCATCAAGGGCGCCGTTCCCGGCGCCCGCGGCCAGGTCGTCCTCGTACGCACCGCCGTGAAGGGAGCTTAGTCCAATGGCTAACACTGTCCAGGTTGACCTGCCTGCAGAGATCTTCGACGTCCAGACCAACGTGCCGCTGCTGCACCAGGTTGTCGTTGCACAGCTCGCTGCTGCTCGCCAGGGTACCCACAAGACCAAGACCCGCGCTGAAGTTTCCGGTGCAGGACGCAAGCCGTTCAAGCAGAAGGGCACCGGCCGCGCCCGTCAGGGTTCAATCCGTGCTCCCCACATGACCGGCGGTGGCGTTGTCCACGGTCCCACCCCGCGTGACTACAGCCAGCGGACCCCCAAGAAGATGATTGCTGCTGCACTGCGCGGCGCACTGTCTGACCGGGCACGCAACGGACGCATCCACGTTGTCGCCGAGCTGGTAGAAGGCACCAAGCCTTCCGCCAAGGCTGCACTGGCAGCACTGCGCGGTGTCTCCGAGCGCAAGAACCTGCTGGTCGTCATCGAGCGCGCCAACGATGTTGCTGCACTGTCCGTGCGCAACCTCGCCGGTGTTCACGTTCTGTACGCAGACCAGCTGAACACCTACGACGTTCTCGTGTCTGATGACGTTGTCTTCACCAAGGCTGCCTACGACGCATTCGTTGCCGGCAAGGCAGTGGCAAAGAACGAGGAGGATGCCAAGTGAGTGCAGCCACCATCAAGGATCCCCGCGACGTCGTGCTTGCACCCGTCGTGTCGGAAAAGAGCTATGGCCTGATCGACGAGGGCAAGTACACCTTCCTGGTGGACCCCCGCTCGAACAAGACCGAGATCAAGCTGGCCGTGGAGAAGATTTTCTCCGTCAAGGTCGAATCGATCAACACCATCAACCGTGCCGGTAAGCGCAAGCGCACCAAATTCGGATGGGGTACCCGCAAGAACACCAAGCGTGCGATTGTCACCCTCAAAGAAGGCACCATCGACATCTTCGGCGGTCCGCTCTCGTAGCGGAGACCACTTTAACGAGGAAATAAATTATGGGAATCCGTAAATACAAGCCGACTACCCCGGGCCGTCGTGGCTCGAGCGTAGCGGACTTCACCGAAATCACGCGGTCGACGCCGGAAAAGTCGTTGGTACGTCCGCTGCCCAAAAAGGGCGGCCGTAACAACACCGGTAAGATCACCACCCGTCACAAGGGTGGCGGACACAAGCGCCAGTACCGTCTGATCGACTTCCGTCGTCACGACAAGGACGGCGTGGACGCCCGCGTTGCTGAAATTGAGTACGATCCGAACCGTACGGCTCGCATCGCCCTCCTGCACTACGTTGATGGCACCAAGCGTTACATCATCGCCCCGAACAAGCTGTCCCAGGGTGACTTCGTAGAGGCCGGCGCCAACGCTGACATCAAGCCTGGCAACAACCTGCCCCTGCGCAACATCCCCGTGGGTACCGTTATCCACGCAGTTGAACTGCGTCCGGGTGGCGGCGCCAAGATGGGCCGCTCCGCCGGCGCATCCATCCAGCTTGTTGCCAAAGAAGGCCGCTTCGCCCAGCTGCGTCTGCCTTCCGGCGAAATCCGCAACGTTGACGTGCGCTGCCGCGCAACCGTCGGCGAGGTCGGCAACGCCGAGCAGTCGAACATCAACTGGGGCAAGGCCGGCCGCATGCGCTGGAAGGGCGTCCGCCCGACCGTCCGTGGTGTCGCCATGAACCCGGTTGACCACCCGCACGGTGGTGGTGAGGGTAAGACGTCCGGTGGACGTAACCCCGTCAACCCCAACGGTCAGCGGGAAGGCCGCACCCGCCGCCCCAACAAAGAGAGCGACAAGCTTATTGTTCGTCGCCGTCGTACTGGCAAGAACAAGCGATAGGAGCCTGGACACATGCCACGCAGCCTGAAAAAAGGTCCTTTCGTCGACCAGCACCTCTTTGTGAAGGTAGCCAGGGAAAACGAAAAGGGCACCAAGAACGTCATCAAGACCTGGTCCCGCCGTTCGATGATCATCCCCGACATGCTCGGACACACGATCGCCGTACACGACGGACGCAAGCACATCCCGGTGTTTGTCACCGAGTCGATGGTCGGGCACAAGCTCGGCGAATTCGCTCCCACGCGGACATTCCGCGGCCATGTCAAGGACGACCGTAAGGGCAAGCGCCGCTAGGCGCCTGCACTTACGTCAAAGACGAGAGAAGGAAAGCAATGGAAGCCAAGGCAATTGCGCGCCACATCCGCGTAACGCCTATGAAGGCCCGGCGCGTCGTCAACCTTGTTCGTGGATTGCAAGCGAATGAGGCTCTGGCAATTCTGAAGTTTGCCCCCCAGGCAGCTTCGGAGCCGGTATTCAAGGTAGTACAGTCGGCAATCTCCAACGCCCGGGTCCTCGCGGACCGCGACGGCGTGGCGTTTGACGAAGGTGACCTCATCATCAGCGAAGCGTTTGTTGATGAAGGCCCGACCATGAAGCGGTTCCAGCCGCGTGCCCAGGGTCGTGCATTTCAGATCAAGAAGCGCACCAGCCACATCACCGTGGTAGTCGCTACCCCGGAGAAAGAGGAGGCTCGCTAAGTGGGACAGAAAGTAAACCCGCACGGGTTCCGACTCGGCATCACCACCGATCACGTATCGCACTGGTTCGCTGACAGCACCAAGGCCGGCCAGCGGTACAAGGACTTCGTTCGCGAAGACATCCGCATCCGCCAGCTCATGTCTACGGGCATGGAGCGCGCCGGGATCGCCAAGGTTGAGATCGAGCGCACCCGTGACCGCGTCCGCGTGGACATCCACACGGCCCGTCCCGGCATCGTCATCGGCCGCCGTGGAGCAGAAGCAGACCGCATCCGCGGCGAGCTCGAAAAGCTCACCGGCAAGCAGGTCCAGCTGAACATCCTCGAGGTCAAGAACCCCGAGATGGAAGCCCAGCTTGTAGCCCAGGGCGTTGCTGAGCAGCTGACTTCACGCGTGGCATTCCGCCGTGCAATGAAGAAGGCCATGCAGTCCGCGCAGCGTGCAGGTGCCAAGGGCATCCGTATCGCCTGCTCCGGTCGACTCGGTGGCGCTGAAATGTCCCGCTCGGAGTTCTACCGCGAAGGCCGTGTGCCCCTGCACACCCTCCGCGCGAACATCGACTACGGCTTCTACGAAGCCAAGACCACCTTCGGCCGCATCGGCGTGAAGGTCTGGATCTACAAGGGTGACGTCACCGCCAAGGAACTGGCCCAGCAGGCCGCTTCCGCCCCGTCCCGTGGCCGCGGTCCCAGCGACCGTCCGGGCCGCCCGGGTGGCGCTGACCGTGGTGACCGCCGCCGTCGCAACGACCGCCCGGCCGCTGACGCAGCTCCTGCTGCCGAGGCTCCGGCAGCTGAGGCTGCACCTGCTGCAGCTGTAGAAGGAGGACAGGCTTAAATGCTTATCCCACGTCGAGTCAAGCACCGTAAGCAGCACCACCCGGGTCGTTCCGGCGCTGCTACGGGCGGCACCAAGGTCTCCTTCGGTGAGTACGGCATCCAGGCTCTGAGCCCGGCATACGTCACCAACCGTCAGATCGAGTCTGCCCGTATCGCGATGACCCGCCACATCAAGCGTGGCGGTAAGGTCTGGATCAACATCTACCCGGACCGTCCCCTGACCAAGAAGCCTGCCGAAACCCGCATGGGTTCCGGTAAGGGTTCACCGGAATGGTGGGTCGCAAACGTCAAGCCGGGCCGGGTTCTCTTCGAGATCTCCGGTGTCGAGGAATCGGTAGCCCGCGAGGCCCTGCGCCTGGCAATCCACAAGCTCCCGTTGAAGGCACGCATTCTGCGTCGCGAAGGTGGTGAATAGAAATGGCAGTAGGATCCAAGGATCTGGCTCCCGCACAGCTGGACGGTTTCGACAACGAGCGTCTCGTTGAAGAACTCCGCAAGGCCAAGGAAGAGCTGTTCAACCTGCGTTTCCAGTCCGCCACCGGACAGCTGGAGAACCACGGTCGTCTGCGCGCGGTAAAGAAGGACATCGCCCGCATCTACACCGTTCTCCGTGAGCGCGAGCTGGGCATTCGTGCCGAGGTTGCCGCACCGGTTGTGGAAGCCAAGGAAGAGAAGAAGTCCAAGAAGGCAGCAACCAAGAAGGCCGAGCCGGCTGAAACGGTTGAGACCGAGGAGGATGCCAAGTGAGTGAAAAGGACGAGAACGTGACGGAAACTGCTACCGCAGCCACGGCTGAGCAGCGCGGTTACCGCAAGACGCGTCGCGGCTACGTGGTCTCTGACAAGATGGAAAAGACCATCGTTGTCCAGGTTGAGGACCGCGTGAAGCACGCCCTGTACGGCAAGGTCATCCGCCGTACCTCCAAGGTCAAGGCTCACGATGAGAACAACACCGCCGGCATCGGCGACCTCGTTGTCATCGCCGAGACCCGCCCGCTGTCCGCCACCAAGAACTGGCGGCTCGTGGAGATCCTCGAGAAGGCCAAGTAGCACCTGCTGCTTCGGCATCCGGAAGCCCCTGCTCCCTCTGGGAGCGGGGGTTTCCGCGCTTAACCATGCAACCGCGCCACGCGGGGCAGGCCTTGGCGGAGGCACGACGGCGCGTCCCGCCGTCGTGCCTCTTCCCCCGGACGCTCTCTCACTTAACGCGGGAAATTCCGGGACGCTCTCTCACTGTCCTCAAGAAAGTGAGAGAGCGTCCGCCGAAAGGGCGTGTTGAGTGAGTGAGCGCCGGCCGAAACGACGCGTTAAGTGAGAGAGCGTCCGCCGAAAGGGCGCGTTAAGTGAGAGAGCGTCCGACGGCGGTGGGCGGGACCCGGGGGAGTGGCACCAAAGGCGGGGTGTGAGGCTGCCGCGCGCGGCGCGTCGTCCGCCATGCCCGCTGAAGTCCGCGGTGCCCGCCGTCGTCCGCCTTGCGGGGGAGCGCCTCCCGGTGATATGGGAACCGGCCGAAACTGTGCTAAGATTTTGAGTTTGTATGGCGCCTTTCGTGCGCCGTCATCAACCTCGTAAACAAGCGTGCCACGGCATAGTGCCCCCTTGCGCCCAGGACCAGTCCTGGACCGGATGGGAGCAACTGCTTCTGGCACGGGAGTTTAGGCCTGGTCTGGCAAAATCCAGGGAGGTCAAGAGACACCCCGATCAACCGTTCCGCAAGGCTCATTCCGTAGGAAGATTTTCGGTCTGAGAACCGGCGCGACGCAAGGAGTAAATAGTGATTCAGCAGGAGTCGCGACTCAAGGTCGCCGACAACACGGGTGCTAAGGAAATCCTTACCATTCGCGTTCTCGGTGGATCTGGCCGTCGCTACGCAGGCATCGGTGACGTCATTGTCGCCACCGTCAAGGATGCAATCCCGGGCGGCAACGTAAAGAAGGGCGATGTTGTTAAGGCAGTCATCGTCCGTACCAAGAAGGAACGCCGCCGTGCGGATGGTTCCTACATCAAGTTTGACGAGAACGCAGCTGTGATCCTGAAGGGCGACGGTGACCCCCGCGGTACCCGTATCTTCGGACCGGTTGGTCGTGAACTCCGTGACAAGAAGTTCATGAAGATCGTTTCTCTGGCTCCGGAGGTGCTCTAGTCCATGGCTGCAAAGATCAAGAAGGGTGACCTGGTTCAGGTCATCACTGGCGCCAAGGCTGAGCGCGGCGGCGACCGCGGCAAGCAGGGCAAGGTCCTGCGCGTGTTCACCGACACCAACCGCGTGTTGGTTGAGGGCATCAACCGCGTAACCAAGCACACCAAGGTCGGTCAGTCGCAGCGCGGCACCAAGACCGGTGGCATCGAGGTTGTTGAAGCCCCGATCCACATCTCCAACGTGGCTCTGGTCGACCCGTCCACCAAGAAGCCCACCCGCGTTGGCTTCCGCACTGAGACCGTTGAGCGCAACGGCAAGCAGCGCGAAGTCCGCATCCGCGTGGCCAAGAGCTCAGGGAAGGACATCTAATGACTGAGACTCTCGAGACTCCGGCAACGAAGATCGTTCCTCGTCTGAAGACCAAGTACGCCGAATCCATCAAGAGCACGCTCATTGAGGAATTCAAGTACCAGAACGTCAACCAGGTTCCCCGCCTCGTGAAGGTCGTTGTGAACATGGGTGTTGGAGATGCCGCCAAGGACTCCAAGCTGATCGACGGCGCCGTCCGCGACCTCACCCAGATCACCGGCCAGAAGCCGCAGGTAACCAAGGCCCGCAAGTCGATCGCACAGTTCAAGCTGCGCGAAGGCATGCCCATCGGTGCACACGCTACCCTGCGTGGCGACCGCATGTGGGAATTCCTGGATCGTCTTGTCACCCTGGCGCTGCCCCGAATCAGGGACTTCCGCGGTCTCTCCGGCAAGCAGTTCGATGGCAACGGCAACTACACCTTCGGTCTGACCGAGCAGGTTATGTTCCACGAAATCGACCAGGACAAGATCGACCGCGTCCGCGGTATGGACATCACGGTTGTTACCACTGCCAAGACCGATGACGAAGGCCGCGCGCTGCTGAAGGCGCTTGGCTTCCCGTTCAAGGCCGAAGACTAATCTAACTACGTAAAAGGTCCGGCGGTACGGATCCCTGGCCCAGGCCGGGGACGCTGCACCGCGGAAACCGTTACGAGGAAGGGCAAGAGCCCACCATGACAATGACAGATCCTGTCGCAGACATGCTTACGCGTCTGCGCAATGCAAACTCGGCATACCACGACACCGTGACCATGCCGTACAGCAAGCTCAAGGCACGCGTCGCCGACATCCTCAAGGCCGAAGGCTTCATTGCCGGCTGGAAGGAAGAGGACGCTGAGGTTGGCAAGAAGCTGACCATCGAGCTCAAGTTCGGACCGAACCGCGAGCGTTCAATTGCTGGTGTTCGCCGTATCTCCAAGCCGGGCCTGCGTGTTTACGCAAAGTCCACCAACCTGCCGCACGTGCTCGGTGGCCTGGGTGTCGCAATCCTGTCCACCTCTTCCGGCCTCCTGACTGACAAGCAGGCCGGCAAGAAGGGCGTGGGCGGCGAAGTCCTCGCGTACGTCTGGTAACGGGAAAGGAAGAGAATAATGTCACGTATTGGACGTCTCCCCATCACCGTTCCTGCCGGCGTTGAGGTCAAGGTTGACGGCTCTGTCGTCAGCGTCAAGGGATCCAAGGGCGAGCTGAACCACACTGTGGCCAGCCCGATCGAGGTCACCCTGGATGCAGACACCCTGACTGTCGCCCGCCCGAACGACGAGCGCGCCTCCCGTTCACTCCACGGCCTGACCCGCACCCTGATCTCCAACATGATCGAGGGCGTTACCAAGGGCTACGAGAAGAAGCTTGAAATCGTCGGTACCGGTTACCGCGTTCAGGCCAAGGGATCTGACCTTGAGTTCGCTCTCGGTTTCAGCCACCCGGTCAATGTCTCCGCACCGGAAGGCATCACCTTTGCAGTTGAGACCCCGACCAAGCTCTCTGTTTCAGGTATCAACAAGCAGCAGGTCGGCGAGGTTGCTGCCAACATTCGCAAGCTGCGGAAGCCGGACCCCTACAAGGGCAAGGGCATCCGTTACGCCGGCGAAGTCATCCGCCGCAAGGTCGGAAAGGCTGGTAAGTAACCATGGCCATCTCAATTAACAAGAAGCGTACGAACAAGAGCAAGTCTGCTTCGCGCAGCCGCCGCCAGCTTCGTATCCGTAAGCGCATCTCCGGTACGGCTGTACGTCCGCGTCTGGTCGTCAACCGCTCCGCACGCCACGTATTCGTCCAGGTTGTCGATGACACCAAGGGCCTGACCGTAGCGAGCGCCTCCACTCTGGAAGCCGACCTTCGTGCATTCGACGGCGACAAGACTGCCAAGGCCAAGCGCGTTGGCGAACTCGTCGCAGAGCGTGCCAAGGCTGCCGGTATCGAAGCTGTTGTCTTCGACCGCGGTGGTAACAAGTACCACGGCCGGATCGCCGCCGTCGCTGACGGCGCACGTGAAGGTGGGCTGTCACTGTGACGGAAGCAAACAAGGAAAAGGACACTGTGTCTGCAGATCAGAAGGCTACTGAAGCCGTAGCTGCCGCTGAGACCACTGCCCCCGCAGCTGCCGATGACCGCCGTGGTGGCGCTCGTCGCGGCGAGCGTGGCGACCGTGGCCAGGGCCGCGGCGACCGTGGTGGCCGTGGCGGCCGCGACGGCGGCCGTGAAGCCGAGAAGAGCCAGTTCGTAGAGCGCGTCGTCACCATCAACCGCGTTTCCAAGGTGGTCAAGGGTGGTCGTCGCTTCAGCTTCACCGCCCTGGTCGTCGTTGGTGACGGTAACGGCATGGTCGGCGTTGGCTACGGCAAGGCTAAGGAAGTTCCTGCCGCAATCGCGAAGGGCGTTGAAGAAGCTAAGAAGTCCTTCTTCCGCGTTCCCCGCGTTGGCAACACCATCCCGCACCGCGTTCAGGGTGAGGCTGCCGCAGGCGTCGTAATGCTGCGTCCGGCTTCCGCCGGTACCGGTGTTATCGCCGGTGGTCCGGTCCGTGCAGTACTGGAATGCGTGGGAATCCACGACATCCTCTCCAAGTCGCTCGGTTCCTCCAACGCCATCAACATCGTTCACGCGACTGTTGACGCCCTGAAGCGCCTCGAAGAGCCGGCAGCAGTGGCAGCACGCCGCGGCCTGCCCCTCGACGAGATCGCTCCGGCGGCACTGGTGAAGGCCCTCCTGGCTCCGAAGGCAGGTGCCTAGTCATGGCTAAGAACCTGATTCCCTCCGACGCCCAGTTGGAGATCACTCAGATCAAGTCCGCCATTGGCGGCAAGCAGAACCAGCGCGACACCCTGCGGTCCCTCGGCCTGAAGCGTATCGGACAGACCGTTGTCCGCACCGCCGATGCCGTGACCGTGGGAATGCTCAACACGGTTCCGCACCTGGTAAAGGTAGAGGAGGCGAAGTAAATGGCAGAGAACACTGCTGATAAGGCACAGGCTGCTGAGAAGCAGAACGCCCTGAAGGTTCACCACCTGCGTCCCGCCCCGGGTGCCAAGACCGCCAAGACCCGCGTTGGTCGTGGCGAGGGATCCAAGGGTAAGACCGCCGGACGTGGTACCAAGGGTACTGCAGCCCGTTACCAGATCAAGGCTGGCTTTGCCGGCGGCCAGCTGCCGCTGCACATGCGCCTGCCGAAGCTGCGCGGCTTCAAGAACCCGTTCCGGGTTGAGTTCCAGGTTGTGAACCTGGACAAGCTCAACGAGCTGTTCCCCGAAGGTGGCGCAGTCACCGTGGAGAACCTGGTCGAAAAGGGTGCCGTTCGCAAGAACCAGCCCGTCAAGGTGCTGGGCACCGGCGACATCACCGTCAAGGTTGACGTCACCGCCCACGCATTCTCGGCCAGCGCTGCTGAAAAGATCGCCGCAGCAGGCGGAAGCACCACCGCTCTCTAGAGCCGGTGGGCGCCAAGCCCGTTGTTGAACTCCCGGTCCCGGGGCTACGGCCCTGGGGCCGGGAGTTTTTTCCATCCGCCCGGCGTTTTTTCGCCGCCATCCGGCGCAGTGGCGCTTCCGCGGATTGTTCGCAGGGCGCATACACCCGTTAGACTCGGTTGTTGGGATTTATAGATCCCCATCACACCACTCTTATATACACCACAGGAGGACGCTTGCTTAGCGCATTTGGCCGGGCCTTTCGCACGCCTGATCTGCGACGCAAGTTGTTGTTCACGCTGGGAATCATCACCATCTTCCGCTTGGGTGCTTTCATTCCCTCGCCTGGTGTGAACTACCAGAATGTCCAGCAATGCTTGCAGAACGGTCAGACGGCAGGCGGGCTCTACCAGCTCGTGAACCTGTTCAGCGGCGGCGCGTTGCTCCAGGTGTCCATCTTCGCCCTGGGCATCATGCCGTACATCACGGCAAGCATCATCGTCCAGCTGCTCCGGGTGGTCATTCCCCGGTTCCAGGAGCTCTACGAAGAGGGCGCCTCAGGTCAGTCGAAGCTGACCCAGTACACCCGTTACCTCACCATTGCACTGGGCCTGCTCAATGCCACGACCCTGGTGTCGCTGGCGCGTTCCGGCCAGTTGCTTCCGGGCTGCAACCTGCCGATCATTCCTGACAGCAGTGTGATCACCACCATCCTGATCATCATCACCCTCACGGCAGGCACCGGCCTGATCATGTGGATGGGCGAGCTCGTCACTGAGAAGGGCGTGGGCAACGGCATGTCGCTGCTGATCTTCACGTCCATCGCCGCCACCTTCCCCACCTCCCTCGGCGCCATCTGGACCTCGCAGGGTCCCGGAACGTTCTTCATCGTCCTTGCCGTGGGCCTGCTCACCGTTGCCCTGGTGGTCTTCGTTGAGCAGTCGCAGCGCCGGGTTCCGGTGCAGTACGCGAAGCGGATGATCGGCCGCCGGACCGTGGGCGGAACCAGCACCTATATCCCCATCAAGGTCAACATGGCCGGCGTCATCCCGGTGATCTTCGCTTCCTCCATGCTGTACCTGCCGGGCCTGATTGCGCAGTTCAACCAGCCCAAGCAGGGCGAGCAGCTGCAGCCGTGGGTTGAATGGATTAACAACAACCTGGTCCGCGGCGACCAGCCGATCTACATGGTCCTGTACTTCGCCATGATCGTGTTCTTTACCTACTTCTATGTCGCGATCACCTTCAACCCTGAAGAGGTCTCGGACAACATGAAGAAGTACGGCGGCTTTATCCCGGGTATCCGCGCGGGTAAGCCGACCGCTGACTATCTGCAGTACGTGCTCTCCAGGATCACCCTGCCCGGAGCCCTCTACCTGGGCTTCGTGGCGCTGATCCCGCTCGTGGCACTGGTACTGATCAACGCGAACCAGAACTTCCCGTTCGGTGGCACCTCGATCCTGATCATGGTGGGCGTGGGTCTGGAGACCGTCAAGCAGATTGATGCGCAGCTACAACAACGTCACTACGAAGGGCTTTTGCGATGACGAGAATGCTGATTATTGGACCTCCGGGGTCCGGAAAAGGAACGCAGGCGGAACGGATTTCAGAGCGCCTCGGCGTTGTGGCCATCTCCACCGGCGACATCTTCCGTGCGAACGTGAAGGGCGAGACGCCGCTTGGCATTGAGGCCAAGAAGTACATGGACAATGGCGACTTCGTTCCGGACAGCGTGACCAACAAGATGGTGCGGGACCGGCTCAGCGAGGCCGACGTCGAAAACGGCTTCCTGCTGGACGGCTACCCCCGCACCACCGCCCAGGTGGATTACCTGGACGAGATCCTCGCCAAGGGTGAGGAGAAGCTCGACGTCGTCCTGCAGCTGACTGCGGACGATGAGGAACTGGTCCACCGGCTCCTGGGCCGGGCCAAGGAAACGGGCCGGAGCGACGACAATGAAGCCGTCATCCGCCACCGCCTTGACCTGTACCACGAGCAGACCGAAGCCGTGGTGGCCAAGTACGCCGAGCGCGGCATCCTCACCCAGGTGGACGGAATCGGCCCCATCGACGAGGTCACCGACCGCGTCATGGAGGCTATCAAGGCTGCCCAGGCAGCCTGATCCAGCCGGCAGTACATCGAGGCTCCTCCCGTCATCCGGGAGGAGCCTCAGCCATTTGAAAGAAGGAACCCCATGGCCTTTGGCCAGCCCCGCATCGAATACAAGACCAACGCCCAGATGCGCACCATGCACGAGGCAGGCCTGGTCCTGAGCCGCGCGCTCGATGCTGCCGTCGCCGCCGCCGTGCCCGGCGTGACAACCAAGCACCTGGACGACGTCTTCGCCGCTGTGCTGAACGAGGCCGGCGCCAAGTCGAACTTCCTCGGCTACCACGGCTTTCCGGCCACCATCTGCACTTCGGTCAATGAGGAGGTGGTGCACGGCATCCCCGGCAGCCGGGTCCTCAAAGACGGTGACATCATCTCGATAGACGGCGGCGCGATCGTCAACGGCTGGCACTCCGATTCCGCGCGGACCGTCATTGTGGGCACGGCGGATCCGGAGGACCAGCGCCTCTCGGACGTCACCCGTGCTGCAATGTGGCGGGGGATCGCGGCGCTGGCCACCGGCAAGCATGTCGGCGACGTCGGGGCGGCCATCGACGACTACGTCTCCTCCGTTCCGGGCAAGCCGCTTGGCATCCTGGAAGATTACGTGGGCCACGGCATCGGCTCGGAAATGCACATGGCCCCGGATGTGCTGAACTACCGCACCAGCCACCGCGGCCCGAAAATCCGGCCGGGCCTGTGTCTCGCCATTGAGCCCATGCTGGTGCGCGGCGGCATCGACACCGCAGTCCTGGAGGACGACTGGACCGTGGTCACCACGGACGGCAAGCGTTCCTGCCAGTGGGAGCACTCGGTGGCTGTCCATGAGAAGGGCATCTGGGTGCTGTCAGCGCCCGACGGCGGCGCGGAGCACCTGGTGCCCCTCGGCGTCACCCCGGTGCCGATCCCCTAAGTTCTCCGCCGCCTTCCCAAGTAAGTAGCGCTAAGTGTCGTTTTGAGGGTTCAAAACGACACTTAGCGCTACCTGGTTGGGGGGAGGGGGAAGAATGGGTGCCATGGGAGCGATCACTGATGTGCCCGGGATCCGGGTTGGCCATGTGCAGAAATCCGACGACGGCTGGCTGACTGGCGTGACGGTGGTCCTGCCGCCGCCGGGTACCGTCGGTTCTGTGGACGTCCAGGGAGGCGGCCCCGCCACCCACGAGACGGACGCACTGGATCCCACCACCCTGGTCAGCGCCGTCGACGCCGTGGTCCTCACCGGCGGCAGCGCCTACGGCCTCGCTTCAGCCGGAGGCGCCCAGTGCTGGTGCGAGGAGAACGGCCGCGGGTTCGCTGTGCCGGGGGGAGTGGTGCCCATCGTCCCGGCCGCCGCGATCTTCGACCTCGGCCGGGGCGGCGACTTTAAAGCACGTCCGACGCCGGACATGGGCTACGCGGCCACCGCCGCCGCGGCTGCGGAGCAGGACGGGCACGACGTCGGACGCGGCAACGTTGGTGCCGGCACCGGGGCCCTCATCGGCAGGCGACAGTTCAAAGGCGGCGTTGGCACTGCCTCCATCGCGCTGGACAACGGCGTCATTGTCGGAGCCCTAGCCATCGTCAACGCGTTGGGACTCCCGTTTGGTTTCGAAAAGCCCGATCACCATGATGCAGACGCGCCGCTGAATACCACCCTTGTTGTCGTCGCCACCAACGCCGTCCTGGATGTGGCGGAATGCAAAAGAACGGCGTCGGCTTCGCATGCCGGGATCGCACGGGCGCTTAATCCCTCCCACACCCTGGCTGACGGTGACACTGTCTTCTGCCTCGCAACTGGTGCCGTGCACCTGGACCGCTCGGACGGACCTGCCCGGCAGGCTAGCCTCATCACGCTGCAGAGTGCGGCAGCCGACGTCGTACGCCTGGCCATACTCGACGGGGTGGCCAGTGCCCAAGCAGTGAGCACTCCGGCGGGGGATTATGGTGCGTACGGCGGCGAGATGCGCTAGCATGGCTGGATTTAACTTTCGCCGCAAAGTGGCGTAGTGTTGTTTGTTGGTTGTCTGGACTGCCACGCCCTTTTGGGTCTGGAGCCGGCAATCGATCCAACCAAAACGTTCGTGGCCATGCCCGGTGCAATCCGGCAGGGCTGCGGCAACAACAGTTAGCGGAGGGTATGGCCAAGAAGGACGGGGTCATTGAGATCGAAGGCGTTGTGACCGAGGCGCTGCCTAACGCGATGTTTCGCGTTGAGCTCACCAACAAGCACATCGTTCTGGCACACATCTCTGGAAAGATGCGTCAGCACTACATCCGAATCCTCCCAGAGGACCGCGTAGTGGTGGAGCTGAGCCCGTA
Organism: Arthrobacter sp. BB-1; assembly: GCF_006151685.1. Taxonomy (NCBI): domain Bacteria; kingdom Bacillati; phylum Actinomycetota; class Actinomycetes; order Micrococcales; family Micrococcaceae; genus Arthrobacter; species Arthrobacter sp. BB-1. The sequence continues at coordinate 47,831 of NZ_VDEV01000026.1, read as the reverse complement.
CGACCTCACCCGTGGTCGTATCGTCTACCGCTACAAGTAAATTGCTGGGCGGCTTCAGTGAATGCTGACTGCCGCTCCAGCTGACCAACTGTTACACGCAAAGGAATGCCATGAAGGTCAAGCCGAGCGTCAAGCAGATCTGCGAAAAGTGCAAAGTGATCCGCCGTAATGGCCGGGTCATGGTGATCTGCGAGAACCCGCGCCACAAGCAGCGCCAGGGCTAATTTCCCTTCACCGGGAAATCCTGGGTTGCTAACCCACGCAAGTAAATAAAGGCAGCACAAGCTGATCTGGAACATTGAGCTCGAAAGAGTCCGGACAGCTAACCCCCGGTCGGAGGCTGGGGCCGCACAGAACGTGCGGGTGTACTGCCTAGGACCTCCGGTTTATCAAGGAGTACTGCCACTATGGCTCGTCTCGCTGGCGTAGACATTCCCCGCGAAAAGCGGCTGGAAATTGCGCTTACTTACATCTACGGCGTGGGCAAGACCCGTGCACACGAAACCCTGGCTGCCACGGGCATCAGCGCTGACGTTCGCGTCAAGGACCTGACTGACGCCCAGCTGGTTGAGCTGCGTGACTACATTGAAGGCAACTACAAGGTTGAGGGTGACCTTCGCCGCGAAGTAGCAGCAGATATCCGCCGCAAGGTTGAAATCGGCAGCTACGAAGGCCTGCGCCACCGCAAGGGCCTGCCCGTACGCGGACAGCGTACGAAGACCAACGCACGTACCCGCAAGGGCCCGAAGCGTACCGTCGCCGGCAAGAAGAAGGCCCGTTAAAATCCCGGCCGGGATTTTTTACGGAGCATTCCCCAATAACTTTCTGTAGGAGAAAAAATGCCCCCGAAGACTCGTGGCGCGGTTCGCAAGCCGCGTAAGAAGGACAAGAAGAATATCGCGCTTGGCCAGGCGCACATCAAGAGCACTTTTAACAACACCATCGTTTCCATCACGGACCCGAGCGGCGCTGTTATCTCTTGGGCTTCCTCAGGTGAGGTTGGCTTCAAGGGCTCGCGTAAGTCCACCCCGTTCGCAGCCCAGATGGCTGCCGAAGCTGCTGCCAAGCGTGCGCAGGAGCACGGCATGCGCAAGGTAGACGTTTTCGTCAAGGGCCCGGGCTCCGGACGCGAGACCGCCATCCGTTCGCTCCAGGCCGCCGGCCTCGAGGTTGGCTCCATCCAGGACGTCACCCCCGCTGCGCACAACGGCTGCCGCCCGCCGAAGCGCCGCCGCGTCTAAGGCTTCCAGCGCCGCTTGAGCTTGCCCGGACCGTCGATGGTCCGGGCAAGCCCAGCGCGTTAAGTCTTCAGACCGAATTTCCACCACCTGTGTTGCGTCATATAGCGGATGCTCGCCGAAAGGAAACCTAAGTGCTCATTGCACAGCGCCCCACCCTCTCCGAAGAGGTAGTCTCCGAAAACCGTTCGCGTTTCATCATTGAACCGCTGGAACCGGGCTTCGGCTACACCCTCGGAAACTCCCTCCGCCGTACCCTGCTCTCCTCCATCCCCGGTGCTGCCGTAACCAGCATCCGGATCGATGGCGTGCTGCACGAGTTCACCACGGTTCCGGGTGTGAAGGAAGATGTCACTGAGATCATCCTGAACATCAAGAGCCTGTCGGTCTCCTCTGAGCACGACGAGCCGGTTGTCGCATACCTGCGCAAGCAGGGCCCCGGAGTCGTCACCGCCGCGGACATCGCTCCGCCGGCCGGCGTCGAATTCCACAACCCGGATCTGCACATCGCCACGCTGAACTCGAAGGGCAAGTTCGAACTCGAACTGACCATCGAGCGCGGCCGCGGCTACGTTTCGGCAGCTCAGAACAAGTCCGGCGACGCAGAGATCGGCCGTATCCCGGTCGACTCCATCTACTCGCCGGTGCTGAAGGTTACTTTCCGCGTGGAAGCAACCCGTGTTGAGCAGCGCACCGACTTCGACAAGCTGATTGTCGACGTCGAGACCAAGCAGGCCATCGCCCCGCGCGATGCTGTTGCTTCCGCAGGCACCACCCTGGTGGAGCTCTTCGGTCTGGCACGTGAGCTGAACACCGCAGCTGAAGGTATCGAGATCGGTCCGTCGCCCACCGACGCTGCCCTGGCAGCCGACATGGCACTGCCGATCGAGGATCTGGACCTTACCGTCCGTTCCTACAACTGCCTCAAGCGTGAGGGCATCCACACCGTGGGTGAACTCGTTGCCCGCTCCGAGGCTGACCTGATGGACATCCGCAACTTCGGTGCAAAGTCCATTGACGAGGTCAAGGCAAAGCTGGTTGAACTGGGCCTGTCCCTCAAGGACTCGCCTCCCGGTTTTGACCTCGCAGCACGCGCCGCAGCAATCGAAGAGGACGACGCCGCCTTCGGCGACGACGAACTCTAAACCAGACCTTGGCCGGCGGGCAGGGCACCACGGTGTGCAGCGCCCACGGCTTCCATTTGAGGAGAAACAATTATGCCTACCCCCACTAAGGGTCCGCGCCTCGGAGGCGGCCCGGCTCACGAGCGCCTCATGCTCGCGAACCTGGCAGCATCCCTGTTCGAGCACAAGCGGATCACCACCACGGTGACCAAGGCGAAGCGCCTGAAGCCGTACGCAGAGCGCCTGGTGACTTTCGCCAAGCGTGGCGACCTTGCTTCCCGCCGCCGCGTGCTCGGCCTGATCAGCAACAAGGGCGTCGTCCACGAGCTGTTCACCGACATTGCCCAGGCAGTGGAGAACCGCGACGGCGGCTACACCCGCATCACCAAGATCGGCAACCGCAAGGGCGACAACGCCCCCATGGCTGTCATCGAGCTGGTCCTCGAGCCCGTTTCCGCCAAGCAGGCCGTTGTAGCCGAGGCTACCCAGGCTGCTGCCAAGGCCGCTCCGGCTGCCGAGGAAGCACCCGAGGCTGAGGCTACCGAGGCTCCGGCTGAGGAAACCACCGAGGCTCCTGCCGCTGAAGAGGCTGCAACCGAAGAGGCTCCGGCCGCTGAGGAAGCTGCTGAAGAGCCCGCTGCCGAGGAGAAGGACGCGAAGTAATTCGCTGACTTCCTTCGCATAGACTTGAGTCTATGAACGACCAAAAACCCGCTGCCCCCGTTTTGGGGGGCGGCGGGTTTTTGCGTGTCCGGCTTGATGTGTCGTACGACGGCGGCCCGTTCAGCGGGTGGGCATTGCAGCCAGGGCTGCGGACGGTCCAGGGAGTCCTGGAAGAGGCCCTGCACCTGCTGGTCCGCCGGCCGATCCGGGTCACCGTCGCAGGCCGGACTGACGCCGGGGTGCACGCACGGGGCCAGGTTGTCCATCTCGACCTGACGGAAGCCGAGTGGCGGGGACTCCCGCGCGGGCACGAACTGGATCCCGCCGTCGCCATGCTGCGCAGGATCCGCGGCGCCCTCAGCCGCATCCTCGGGGATCTCACCGGGGCGGTGGAGGTGCACCGGATTTCACTGGCCCCGCCCGGCTTCGACGCACGGTTCTCGGCCCTCTGGCGCCGCTACAGCTACCGCATTGCGGACGGGCCCGCCCTGTGGGACCCGCTGGGCCGATACTCAACCCTGTGGCACAAGAACCTGCTGGACGTTGGCCTGCTGAACGAAGGTGCGTCCAAGCTCCTGGGCCTGCAGAACTTCCTGTCCTTCTGCAAGCCGCGCGAGGGCGCCACCACCATCCGGGAGCTGCAGCGCTTCGAGTTCACCCGCGCGGAGGACGGCGTCATTGTGGCCACCGTCCAGGCGGACGCGTTCTGCCACAACATGGTGCGTGCCCTGATCGGCTCCGCCCTGTATGTGGGCGAGGGCGTGGAAGAACCGGGCTGGCTGTACGAGCGGCTGCTGGCCCGGAAACGCGACGCGAAGTCCGTGCTGGCCGCGCCGCATCCGCTGGTGCTGGAGGAAGTGGCCTACCCGTCCGACGACGAGCTGCTGGCACGTGCCGAACTCACCAGGGCGCTGCGCGAGCACTAGTCCCCATCGATTGCTGCGTAGACGCCGTTTTGAGCTGCTATGAGGGCAGTTACGGAGCAATCGATTCCTAAAACGACGGCGGCGGGCCGTCCGCCGGGAGCGTCAGCGTGAACGTGCTGCCCTTTCCCTGACCGCTCTCGCAGGTGATGGTGCCGCCGTGGCCCTCCACGATCATCTTGGTGATGGACAGGCCCAGGCCAGCGCCGGAAATGGCCGCCTTCCGCGCAGATTCCGTCCGGAAGAAACGCTTGAAGACACTGGCAGTGTCCTCACTGCTCATGCCCATCCCCGTGTCGCTGACGCTGAGCCGGACCCAATCCTCACTGAAGCTGGCGCTGACGCTGACCGTGCCGCCGTCGGGAGAGTACTTGATGGCGTTGGAGACGAGGTTGTCCAGTGCCTGCCCAATCCGCAGCGGGTCCGCGTAGGCCCACAGCGGCGAGGGAACGTCAGCCCTGAGTTCGATGTGTGCCCGCTCTGCCTGGGCCTGCGCGGAGCCGAGGCTGGTTTCCACCAGGCTGGCCAGGTCTGTCCGCTTGGGGTGCACGTTCAGGGCAGCCGACGCCGACGCCGAGAGGTCCGCCACAAGGGCCATCAGCCGCTCCGCGTTCCGCTGGACCACCAGCAGGCGCCGGGCTGCCTGCGGCGGCAGTTCCGCGCCGACGTCGTCCAGGACAAGGTCGATGTTGCCGATGATGGAATTCAGGGGCGTCTTGAACTCGTGGGAGACGTTTGTGACGAGTTCCTGGTTGGCCGCCAGGGCCTCCACCCAGCCGGTGACATCGCTGTACACCACCACTGCGCCGTTGAAGCTGCCGTCCTCCTTGACCAGGGGCCGCGCGGCCGTGGATACGGCGCGCTGCTCTGCACCTTCACCGGCCCACACCAGGTAGTCGGCGAAGGACTCGCCCGCGATCGCCCGGCTGATGGGGCGTTTCTCCGGCGGCAGCAGGGTCCGCCTGTCCTGGCCGAAGATCAGCTGGTGTCCCTGCCCCGGCACGGCATCGTCGGCACCGGTGGCCCGGCGGAAGTTCCGCTGCCTGTCGTTGGAGACGAGGAAGTGGCCGGAACGGTCGACGGCGGCAATTCCTACGTCAGTTGCGTCCAGCACCGTCTGGAGCAGCTTTTCCCGTTCCCGGCTCTCGCGCAGCAGCTTCCTGAGCTCCCTGTCCTTCTCAGCGAGTTCACGCTGCTGGACGCGGACGTGGATACTGGCGAACCGGATGGCGAGGGACACGGCGAGCATCATGAGGGGGAAGAGGACCACCGTGGTGACGTCCGAGGCGGTCACGTTGGGGAAACGTCCGGCCACAGTGGGGACCATGATGAACAGTGGGCCAACAAAGCTGAGTACCAGGCTGGTGCGTGTGAGCATTCCTGAGGCGGAAAGCCAGATCACCGGAAAGACCACCAGGACAGCGAGCCCAGGCAGGAGCGGTGCGGCGCCGTTGCGCAGGAACCCGATGGCCGCGAAGTCCAGGACGGGGACAAACAGATAGGACCGGTGGCCCAGGCGTTCCCACGGCACCAGGAAGCAGCCCAGGAAGAGGATGCCGTGCAGGAGGATTCCGGCCATATAGAGGGGACTGTGCAGCAAAGTTGGCCAGGCGACGGGCGTGGCGGCCGCCAGGGCGGCAACGATCAAGGTGAGCGGAAGCTGGCACAGAACTACCTGGGCCCGGGGTCCGAGACCTCGGAAAAACCGTGCAGGTCCACGCTGGAACAGGTGCTCAGCCATGAGTGCGTTTCAAACCCCGCGGACCTGAATTGAGAGGCCGGGCGGCACGTGCGTTCGAATTCCTGCGGGTCACCCTTAGCACATCCTTTCGGCTCGTAATCCACATGTCTTGTCATGATAATTGACTTTCTGCAATGAATGGGGATGAGGATGTGATCAGCAGGGTGAACGAGTAGCGTATAAATGGTTGGAGCGGGTATGGCATTGGCGCTGGGCTGATGGGGGGCCATGTCCGCCTGGCATGGGGATATCAATGGACGAACTTGGTGTGGCTGTAGTAATTGAAGACGATGCCGACGTGCGCAACCTCCTTGAAGGAGTGTTGACGCAGGCAGGTTTTGAAGTACATACAGCGGCAGACGGACGGGCCGGTGTGGAAGTGGTCCGCAATAAGCAGGCAAATGTGGTGACGCTGGATATCGGGCTTCCGGATATCGACGGTTTTGAAGTACTGCGGCGGATCCGACATTTCAGCAACGCCTACGTGGTGATGCTGACCGGCAGGACAGAGGAGCCGGACCTGCTGTCCGCACTCAATGCAGGTGCGGACGACTACATCGCCAAGCCTTTCCGGCCCAGGGAACTGCGCGCCCGCGTTGCCGCCATGATGCGCAGGCCGCGGCATGAAGTCGGCGGGCAGAAGCCGGACGTGCCCGCGGGGGGAGCGCCTGCCGCTCCAGCCGCCGCAGCGCGAACCCATGACGCCGCCGTCCTGCACCACAACGGACTGACGCTGAACCACCGCACGCGAACGGTGGAGATCAAAGGCGAGCCGCTTGGGCTCACACGCAGTGAGTTCGATCTGCTCCACGTGCTGCTGCGCGGCGGCGGCGCAGTGTGCACCCGGGCGGACCTGGTCCGGGCTGTGCGGGGCGAGTTCTATGACCACGACACGTACATCAGCGAGGCGGACGAACGCGCCGTCGAAGTCCACGTGGGAAACCTGCGGCGCAAGCTCAAGGAGGACCAGGTATCCCCGCGCTGGCTGCAGACAGTCCGCGGCGTGGGCTACCGGCTGGCTCCCGCAAGGCCGCCGGAAAGGTAAGCAGGATTCAGTCGTTTTCCAGGATGTAGTTGGCCTGGAGCTCGGACACCGTCTGCCCGCCGTCCTCGGCCACCCGCACCATCAGCACCTGGCCCTGGCCGAAGTCACCCATCCGGATGACCGCTTCCAGCAGTTCCGCAAGTTTGGCCAGCCGGAGCCCGCCCACCATGGCTGACGTGATCTTCAGGCTGATCACGGCATCCAGGGCTGAGGCCCGGTCCTGGCTGGCAACGGCTGCTGCCAGCCGGGCGTAGCGCTGGTCCCACATGGCAGCGTAGTCGCGGGCGAATCGCTGGGCCAGGCCGGAGCCGGCGAGCTCGTCCTCGAGCTCTTCGAGGACGGCTGCGTCAACGAGCGGCAAGAGTCCGGCCGCTTCCTGTGAGAGTGGGGTTCCTGCGGCTGAAGCGACCCCGGACGGCAGGGAGCCCGCAGCGGCGGCCTCGCTGCCGGAACCGGGATCTTGACTGTGCATTGTTCAAGGCTACTTCCTGTAATTCTTCCGTTGTCCTATTTCGGGTGATCCTGTGGAAACCTTGAGGGGATCCTTGAGCCGGAGGCCGTGGCGCCCTATTGTCCGCTCAATGTCACCACGGTGTTGATAACGGCCGGCCCAAGAATGGCGATGAACAGGACCGGGAAAATGAAGAAGAGCAGTGGAAACAGGATCATCACGGGAAGCTTCATCGCCTTTTCTTCCGCACGCTGCCGCCGCTTCATGCGCATCACCTTGGCTTGGACGCGGAGGACCCGGCTGATGGCGATGCCGTAGGTGTCCGCTTGGACTATGGCCTGTACAAAGCTGCGCAGCTCAGGGATACTGGTCCGTTCGGCCAGCGCCAAGTAGGCTTCCCTGCGGCTGCGGCCCACCTGCATGTCCTGCAAGGTGCGCACCAGCTCCTCTGCCAGAGGGCCCTTGCCGTTCTCTCCCGCCCGTGCCATGGCGCCCTCAAAACCCAGGCCGGCTTCCACGGAAATTAGCATCTGGTCGAGGGTGTTCGCGAGTTCCAGCTGGATGACCTTCTGCCGTTCCTTTCCCTTGCTATACAACAGGAGGTCAGGAATGAAATAACCAAGGAACAGGACGAAAAGTCCTGCAAGTTTCATAAGCGGTGTGGTTCCCACGGCCGTCATGTAGAGCCCCACCACGACTCCCGTGACGCCGAGCGCCAGCTTGGTGCCCAACACTTTGCCCAGAGGCATGGAAAGGGGGCGCCCGGCAAGCGAAAGTAAACGGTCCAGGAACGCGACGTAGCCTGGGGGAGTTAGGCGGCGACCGATTGTTTCGAGCAGGCTTCGCTTGGCAGCTGGCGCCATGCTGACCGAAGCGGCTCCCCTTGCCAGCAGTTCACCAACCGCAACCTGGCCCTGCTTATCGATTGTGAGGACAGACCAGGCTAGCCCGGCCACGGGAACGCAGACCAGGATGACCGAGACGAGAATGATTAGGTTCATGCTTCACTCAGAACTTCAGGTCGATGATCTTGCGCATCCACAACGCGCCGATAGTCATGAGGACGAAGGAGACCCCGATCATCGCCCAGCCTAAAGGATGGGCGAACATGGAGTTCATGTAGGTCGGGCTCATGGCCACGAGCATGGCTACAATGCCGAAGGGCATGGCGATCAGGATGTAGGCGGAGAACTTGCCCTCTGCTGCCAGGGCCTTGATATGGCCTTTGATTTCGGCGCGTTCACGGATTGTTTCGCCGGTTTGGTCGAGGACGTCGGCCAAGTTGCCGCCCACCTCCCGATTGATCTGGATGGCTTGCGAGATCCACACAAAGTCCTCGTTCTTCATCCGTTCAGCGGTGTCGTTGAGGGCGGCCAGCAAGTCGCGCCCCAGGCTAGTCTCCGTGATGACCCGCCGCATCTCCTCCGAGGTAGGTTTCTGTGATTCCGAAGCCGCTGCATCGATGGCGCGCAGGATGCTGTGGCCGGCCCGCAGACCGCCGGAGAGCAGTTGCAGGGTGTCGCCCAACTGACTATCGAAGGCGGCGCGGCGTTTTCCAGCAAGGAATCCCAAGACGATTCTTCCAACAACCGGCGCCAGCAGCGCAAGCAGTAACCCGAGCAAAGGCCCGATAATAACAAGGCCTACCAGCATGCCCACGCACGCGCCGATTCCCACTAGGAGGAAGAACTCGGCCTGGCTCAGGCGAAGTCCGGCATTTTCCAGTTCCGCGCGGGAGAACATCTTGACCTCCCGCCCGGCCAGGAGCCGCTCAAAGGCCCTGATAGCAGACCCCGCTAGCCGGGACAGGGAGGACGGAGGTTCCGATTCAAAAGGACGACGGCGGTCCAGCGGCACCTCAGGCGTGCTTGGCAGGAGCATGGTTGCCCCGAGCAGTACCACGGCGACAAGCAGGATGGTTGAGCCAACAGCAAGGATCATGGCGTCGGTCACCTTCCGCCGGGGTTTTGCCCGGCCGGCGTTTGCGGCCCGGCGAAGACGCTGGGGGACACATGGATGCCCAGGTCCTCAAATCGGTCGATGAACCGGGGCCGGATTCCGGTGGCCACGGGTTTGCCGAGGAAACGGCCATGAGTATCCACTCCCGCCGAGTAGTCGAAGACGAAAGCATCCTGGAGGGTGACAATGTCTCCCTCCATTCCCTGGACTTCAGTGACATGGGTGATGCGCCGGGAGCCGTCCCGCAGCCGGGAGATCTGGACGATGAGGTTGACCGCGGAAGCAATTTGTTCGCGGATGGCCCGCAACGGGAGGTCCATGCCAGCCATCAGCACCAGCGTTTCGAGGCGCGCCACCGCGTCCCGGGGGGAGTTGGAGTGGACAGTTGAGAGTGAACCGTCATGGCCGGTGTTCATGGCCTGGAGCATGTCAAGCGATTCGCCGCCACGGACCTCGCCCACCACAATCCGGTCCGGGCGCATACGAAGGGAGTTCCGGAGTAGCTCGCGGATGGTCACCTCGCCCTTGCCTTCAGTATTCGGGGGGCGGCTTTCGAGCCTGACAACGTGCTCCTGTTGGATCTGGAGTTCCACGGCGTCCTCGATGGTGACGATGCGTTCGTCCGAAGGGAGGAAGGAGGACAGCACATTGAGGAGCGTGGTCTTGCCGGTGCCCGTGCCTCCGGAGACGATGATGTTGAGTTTTGCCTTCACACAGGCGTTCAGCAGTTCCGCCATTTCCGGAGTAAGGGTTCCGAAATTGATTAGGTTCTGGACGGTCAGCGGAGTTTTGCTGAATTTGCGGATGGTCAGTGAGGAACCCCCCACGGCCAGCGGCGGGATAACGGCGTTGACACGGGAGCCATCTTCAAGGCGCGCATCCACTAGGGGAGAGGACTCGTCGATCCGCCGGCCCACCTTGGACACGATCCGCTCAATGACCTTGCGCAAGTGCTCCTCAGAACTGAATCGGGACTCGGAGAGGGTCAGCTTGCCCTTGCGTTCAACGTAGATCTGGTCCATACGGTTGACCATGATTTCGCTGACGTCGGGATCATCGAGAAGGCGCTGAAGCGGGCCATAGCCCAGCACATCGTCAGCCACGTCGCGTACGAGGCGAGTGCGTTCCTCAGGCGACAGCGGAACCTGCTCGGCGTCGATGATGCGGGTCAGTTCCTCTTTGGCAGTGGTCCGGAGCTCCTGCTCGGTAACCGCAGCATCGTTAAAGCGTGCACCCATCCGTTCAAAAAGGGCGGTGGCGGCCCGGTGCTTCATGGCGGCGAAGACATCCACCGGCTGTGCCTTGGGCGCATTGGAGGCACCGCCGTCGGACGCTACCGTTATGGGAGCCTGCTGGGCAGGAAGGCGCCGGGCTTCGCTCTCCCTGGCCGGAGCCGGAACGGGGGCTGCCGGGCGTGGCTGTTCAAGCACGGCGACGTTGCCGCCGGCTGCCTGGTTACGGTCCTGGACTGCGATGATCCGCTCCGAGAGCTTCATCAGATAACCACCCTTCGGTGAAGCTTGCGCTGGGCCTGGGCACGCCACGCCGGGTTGAACCGCTCCACCAGTTGGCGGAGGCTCTTCACGGCGGGGTCCTTTTTGGATTCCTGGAGGACGGGGATGCCCCGGTTCGTAGAAAGGGCTACAGCGCGGGAACGGGGGATGCTGACATCCACAGGCGCGCCAATGGTGGACTCGACGTCCTGGACGTTGAGTCCGGCCTTGGCATCCGCCATGTTCAGGACCACATGCCGTGACTCCGGCATGATCTCCAGTTGGCGGAGCACCTCGAGTCCGGACCTGAGTCCGCGGAGGCTGGGGATGTCCATGGCGCTGACCCAGACGGCGTCGGTGCACTGCTCCATGGCGGCGAGGCCGATCTCCTGCATGCCCGGAGCCGTGTCCAGGACCACATACTGGAATTCGTGGGACAGCTGTTCCACGAGGCGGCTGACCTGTTCCGGAGTGATGTGATCCGCGTCCACGGGGTTTGGTGGTGCGCACAGGGCGTAGATCCCCGCCGGGTGCACCGTGAGGAAGGCCTTGAGGACCAGGGAGTCCTGGGTGGCTGCGGGGGTGACTGCGTCCGTGACGGTGTGCTCCGGGTTCAGGTACAGGCCGGAGGCGACGTCGCCGAATTGCAGGTCCAGGTCCACGATGACCACGCTCATGGGCGCGATCTGTCCCAGGCCGATGGCGATGTTGGTGGCGAGCGTGGTCTTACCGACGCCGCCCTTGGGGGAGAAGACGCCGATCACCAGGCCCTTGCCGCCGTTCTCCGTGGGCGGTGCCTCGTGGTTGCGGTGCCGGGTGGCGAAGGACTGGCAGGCACGTTCCAGGAGGACACGGATTTCCGCTGCGTCCGCCTGGGGGCTGAGGATGTCCCGGATGCCTGCGCGCATGGCGTGCAGGAGGAAAGACGGGTCCACGTCGCTGACGAGGACCAGGCTGAGGCCGGGGACTTGGACGTCGAAGACCTTGGCAAACCGCAGTGCCTCATCGTGGGGGACATCGGGTCCAATGATCAGGACTTCCGGCTGTTCCTGGTTAAGAAGGGCGAACAGTTCGGCCGGGCCAGCCGGGAGTATGTCCGAGGCGATGGTTTGGACGGACCCGCGGAGGCCGTGTGCGACGGCATCGCGCAGTTTCTGGTCAAATTCGGCGCTGGGCGAGAGCAGGACGAAGCGGCTCACTTGTAGACCACTTCCGTGCGTTCGATCCGCGCACCGTTGTCCTGGGCGTCGAGAGGTTCCTTGGTGAGCCAGAGGGTGCCGTTGATAGATGTGAAGATGATTTTGCCGGCGTCGACGTCGGTGACGGCGACGGTGATCATGAGGGAACCCTCGGGGAGGGTCGTGTCTTGGGAATTGGCCTCACCCTCGGCTGGCTTCTCTGTGCTTGCAGGCTGAGGCGCGCGTTGGACGGCGGTGACGAGTACCTTCCGCAGGGTCAGCTGGGTGGTGGCGTCGTCCGCCTTGGCCTTGTAGGCACCTTTCTCGAAGTTCAGGGCGATACCAACGTGGTCACCCACATTGATCCGGCCACCCACCACGCGTTTCGGTTCTACCTCGAAGGAGACTTCCTGCAGGCCGGCAGGCACCTCGACGGCGCCCTGGGCTTTGACATCGGCCGGGGCGACGAGCCGCTCGGCCAGGAGTTGTTCCCCGGGAACAAGGTCAACGGCGCTGACGGTGCCGGCTTTGTTATCCAGGTTGCTCAAGGCTGTATCGGATACTCCGGCGGCGGGAAGCTTCTCCAAGGCGAGGGAGGCAGTCATATCGTTTACTGGGGTGCCGGCGGGAATGGCAGTCTTCACCACCAGGACCTCCACTGGCTGGGTGGTGGCAATGGCGCGCTGGTCGGCGCCCTGGGCATAGAAAATGATGAGGAGGGCTCCCACGAGCGCCAGGGCGACCGCGGCGCTTCCTGCCACTAGGCGAGACTTCACTTATTGCTCCTGGTGAGGTGTAACTGGGTTTGGGTCACGGGGACATGCGGACGATCGTGGCCCCGTACTCGTCCACGGGTCCGAGCGTGTAGCCATCGGCGAGGGAAACGTACTTGACGAACTTGCCAATAATGCCACGGCACTCACCCGTGCAGGCCGTCGTGGAGGTGACGCCGGTCGTCGTCGAACTTTCGCTGCGGAACTCGTAGGGCAGACCGGCGCTTCCCGTGAACTTCCAGCCCGTGACCTCAAAGGCAGCGAAGGAAACCAATCCATAGATGGCGCCGTTACCTGTTCCGGTCACCTTGTTGAAGATCGGCAGGAGGACTGTGACCTTCCGGCCCGCGTTGATATCGTCAGCCCACTTCTGCAGGGTGGTACCGCAGTTGCCTGGGGCGTTGTTGCCTGGGTCGCTACCGCCTTCACTGACGGCTAGGTCAATGGTTCCACCGCACTTACCCTGGTCCTGCACCAGCCAGCCAAAGCCTCCTTCGACAGCCGCCCCGGACGGGCCGTAGTTGCAGTCGAGGTTGGAGTTCTTGCCGTGTTCCTGGAGTAGCTGGAGCGAGCCGCCGATGTGGTCTTTGACCTGGCAAACGGAGAAGGCGAGGGGAAATGCGGTACGGCCAGACTTGGGACTGCCCCAAACGGCTGATGCCCGCGCACCGACTTCCTTGGTTGGAATGCCGAGAACGTCCGCAAAGAACAGGGAGACGGAATTGTCTGTGCCCCCGATTTCCTTGGCAGACGTGGTAACGCTGACTTTCCTCGTCGTTTTGTCGAGGTCGATGGTGCGAACCTTGCTCATGCCGTCCAGTGCGTTCTCGTTGGCAAGGGTGCCGGCGAGTGACGACGTTGTCGAGCATTCCACTCCGTTTGCGTCCCGGGCGCATTTCTGTGCCGTGGCGACTGCGGAGGCGTCCGCACCATTTTGCAGCTGGGCGCGTTCTGAGTAGATCACTCCGACGTCGACAGCGATTGCCACGAAGCCGAGGAGGGCCACCATAAGGATGGCCACGATGACGCTGATAGCGCCGCGTTCGCTCGTGATGCCACGTTTCACCCCCCGCACAGCATGACCCCTTTGCCTGTCATCGTGAATGGACCGGCTATTCCGGTGATGGTGGCCAGGCTGTACTTGATGGTGAGGGTGACTTGGGCATTGGTGCTGCAGGCATCGGTGCTCAAGGTTATGTTCGAATCTGGGATCGATGTGCTGACGGACGCTGCTGCGTTCTTCGCGGCTGTCCGGGCGCCAGCAGGGTCATTGTTGATGGCCATAACCCGGACACCATCGCGGGCGGCGTTGGTGAGGGTGATTTGGGCGTTGTATGCCCGGCCGAATTCGATCGTGCCGAGAACCAGCAGCAGAAGTACCGGAAGAAGAATCGCGAACTCAACGGCGGCTGCCCCGCGTTCGGATGTTTCAGGCATTCTCTGCGTCTTTCTTCTCCAGCATCAGCTGCGTCTTACAAGGCATAAACAACGTTGTGCGGCGCAGGCTTGGGCTGCACCGCACAACGGGTAAGGCGCGTTTTTGTCGCCGCGCCACCGCATCGTGTTTGTGAGGAAAGACCAGGCGCCTAGATTGTGACGTTTACCTTGTCGAACATACCGTCGAGCGTTGTGCCCAGAAGCTGGACAGCGATGATGATGACGACGGCGATGAGGCCAACCATGATGCCGTATTCGACGGCGGTTGCGCCCTTTTCGTTGCTGAGACGGTTCTTGAGGTTGAAGCCGAGGGTCTGAAGGGTGGCGATAAGAGAAAGCATTCTGTACTCCTGAGCGAGACGGATGGCTGGCCCTGTACCAGCGCTAATACGAAGTTAGCAACGGGTTTACGGCCTCGGGCCGCATCTTGGGACATCCTGCGCAAAGGCTTTTCGCACTGTGCCTTTCCTGCGCTTTTCCAGCCTCTTTCTTGAGGAAAAGTGGGGCGGGGGCGTGGGCGACCATCGTAGGGAACGCAAACGGACCCCCTCGGTTCTGGGTGCCGAGGGGGTCCGGTCTTTGGGCGCCCCTTGGGCGCAGTTGGGGTTGCCTATGTGAAGGCTTCGACGATCTTGATGGCCGCCGGTCCGAGGAGAACGATGAAGAGCACAGGGAAAATGCACAGCAGGAGCGGGAAGAGTACCTTCACCGGCAACTTCATCGCTTTTTCTTCAGCCCTTTGGCGACGCTTGACACGGGCCTGTTTCGCCTGCGTTCGTAGAACCTTGGCGATGCCGATTCCGTACTTATCGGCCTGGACCACGGCGCGCACAAAGCTCCGCAGGTCTTGCACCGAGGAACGCTTGGCCAGCGCCTCGTACGCCTCCTGCCGCGGACGCCCGACTTGGATGTCCTGGAGCGTGCGCATAAGTTCCTGGGCAAGGGCCCCGCCGCCACTACCGCCGGCTCTGGCCATTGCAGCTTCGAAGCCAAGTCCAGCCTCCACAGAGATGAGCAACTGGTCCAGGGTGTTTGGCAGTTCAAGCTCAATTTCTTGTTGCCGTTTGACGCCCTTGTTGTAAATCAGCAGGTCAGGGAGGAAATAAAGGAAAGCCGACAAAAATAATCCCAGTGCGATGACCTGCGCTGACGGGGAACTGGCAAACATCAGCAGTCCCAGCGTTGCACCCGCCAGGGCTAGCAGCGGTTTTGCAATGATCAACCGGTCCAAAGGCAGGGAGGCTGGTCGCCCTGCGAGTGACAACCAACGGTCCAGCTTTGCCTCATAGCCTTTTGGAGTCAGTCGCTTTGACACGTCCAGGAGTGCAGGCGGACGTTGGATTGCCACTCCGCCGTCTTGTGTAAAGCCTTGAGCGAGATTGGTTTGTACGGCCAGTGCGGCTTTGCGGTCAGTAGTGGCCAGTGCCCAGACCAGATACGCCACTGGTAGTACCACCAGTGAGATGTAGAGCCACGCTATCGGTGTCATCGTGTCCCCCTAGAACTTGATCTTCACGACGCGGCTCATCCAGAAGCCGCCTACTGTGAACATGACTATGGCGCCGGCCAGCATCAGAAGGCCGAGTGGCTTCTCTACGAACACGTTGAGATACCCGGGATTGATGAAGGCCAGGATGAAAGCAACGCCCACTGGCATTGCCATCAAGACGTAAGCGGACATCTTTCCTTCAGCGCTCAGGGACCTGATCTGGCCCTTGATCTCACTGCGTTCACGTATGGTCCCGGCAACCTGTTCGAGTACTTCCGCCAGATCCCCGCCGACTTCGCGGTTGATCTGGATCGCCTGGGAGATCCAGCGGAAGTCCTCGCTGTCCATGCGGTTGGCAACGTCATCCAAGGCCAACCGGGCATCCTTGCCGATCCGTGTCTCGTTCACAATGCGAAGGAGTTCTTCTGAGGTCGGCGCGTCTGCCTCTTGAGCCGCAGCTTCAACCGATCGAAGAACACTATGACCAACCCTGAGCCCGCCAATGAGCATCTGTATGGTGTCTGTCAACTGCTCCTCGAACTTGGCCCGGCGCCTGTCCCTGAGAATGATGAGGACAACCTTGGCAAGAAAGGGTGTTGCTGCTCCCGCCACGAGCCCCAAAAGGGGGTGAGTCAGCAGCGCCGCAAATGCCGCTATCAAAAACGAGGCAAGAGCCACACCTACCGTAAAGTCCGCGGGTGCCATCTTGACGCCCGCGTTGTAAAGCACTTCGCGGTTATACGGCCCGCCCGATTCGCCAATGACATTCTCAACAGCGTTGACCGCTGTTTGTGAGACGCGGGCAACTGCTGACTTGTCTTGCTGGAGGCCGAGCCGCCTTCGTTCCAGTGGAACAGACCCGAACCGTGGTTTCAAGACGACGAAAACCACTAGCACTATGGCGGACAGGCAGAGCGTCACGGCAAGGACGAAAATCATTGGGGAGTCCATGGCTACCGCCTTCCTGCTGGTGCCACTCCCGCACCGAATACAGCTGGTGATACGGAAATGCCAAGTTCGGAGAAGCGGTCCAGGAAGCGGGGGCGTATGCCGGTGGCTACTGGCCTGCCTAGGAAGCGTCCCTGGGCATCCATGCCTGCCGAGTAGTCGAAGAGGAACGCATCCTGCAAGGTGACAATGTCGCCTTCCATTCCTTGGACCTCTGTCACATGGGTTACGCGGCGGCTACCGTCCCGGAGGCGGGTCACCTGGATGATGAGGTCGACGGCGGATGAAACCTGTTCGCGGATCGCCCTCAGTGGAAGGTCCATGCCGGCCATGAGTACCAAGGTCTCCAAGCGTGCGACGGCATCCCGGGGTGAGTTGGCGTGGACCGTGGACAATGAGCCGTCGTGGCCGGTGTTCATGGCCTGCAGCATGTCGAGGGACTCGCCGCTCCGAACTTCGCCCACAATGATGCGGTCCGGCCGCATGCGAAGGGAGTTGCGGACCAGTTCGCGGATGTTCACTGCACCCTTGCCTTCAATGTTAGGAGGGCGGCTCTCCAAGCGGACGACATGCTCCTGTTGGAGCTGCAACTCCACTGCATCTTCGATCGTGACGATGCGGTCGTCCGGAGGAATGAAGGAGGACAGCACATTGAGCAGGGTTGTCTTGCCGGTGCCTGTGCCTCCCGAAACGATGATGTTCAACCGCGCCCGCACACAAGCGCTCAACAGTTCTGCCATCTCGGGGGTCAGCGAACCCCAATCGATCAGGTTCTGCACGGTCAAAGGCACATGGCTGAATTTCCGGATCGTCAGTGATGGCCCATTGACTGCAAGCGGCGGGATAATCGCGTTGACCCTGGAACCGTCCTCCAGCCGAGCATCCACCAAGGGTGACGACTCATCTATCCTGCGGCCCACCTTGGACACGATCCGTTCGATAACAGTCCGAAGGTGGTCATCGGAGCTGAACCGTGCACCCGTGAGAGTCAGCCGACCGTGCCGCTCAATGTAGATCTGGTCAAATCGGTTGACCATAATTTCCGTGACTGAAGGATCCTCCAAGAGGCGCTGTAGCGGACCGTAGCCCATCACCTCATCTGCAATTTCACGAATCAGCCTGCGGCGTTCCTCGGGCGACAGGGGAACCTGTTCCTGGTCAATGACCGCGGACAACTCTTCGACAGCCGAAGCCCGGAGGGCCTCTTCAGTAGAAGCCGAGTCGCTGAACCGGGTTCCCATGCGTTCGAAGAGCGCTTGGGCTGCCCTTTGCTTGAGGCCGGCCAAAGCATCCACAGCGGGTGATGCTCCGGCGGCCACTGAAGCTGCTGCCGGAACTGACAGGAGCGCCGGGGGCGCGGATGGCGATGAGGCCAGAGCAGAGGCCGGCGGCTCGGCGGGAACTTCCGGGGTGGCCGGATTTAGCACTGGCCCGGCCGGCGTGCCACTGGACCGTGAAAGCCGATCTGAGAGTTTCATGAGACAACCACCCGTCTGTGTTGCTTGGTCTGTGCGGAGGCTAACCATTGGGGATCAAAGCGGTCCACGAGCTTTTTTAGCCCCTTGGACGCGGAGTCCCTGGCGTTGCTTTGCAGGATAGGTATGCCGCGATTAGTGGAATAGGGAAGGGTCCTCGAGCGCGGAATGACCGTATCCACGGGCACTCCAATGGTCGCTTCAACATCCTGAACTGAGATTCCGCTCTTACGGTCGGCGAAGTTCAGGACCGTGTGGCGGCCCTGGGGAAGCAGTTGGAGTTCCCGAAGCACCGCGAAGCATTTATGGAGTCCACGAATACTGGGCACGTCCATCCCGCAAACCCAGACCCCGTCCGTAGCCTGTTCCAGGGTTGCCAGGACATGTTCACCCAACCCAGGCGCGGTGTCCACAATCACATATTTGAATTCGCTTGCCAGTTGATTGATGAGCCGGCTGACGTGTTCGGCAGTAATGAAGTCAGATTCAGCAGGAGTTCTAGGTCCACAAAGTGCGTAAATGCCAGCTGGGTGGACGGTAAGAAAGGCCTTTAAGACCATGGAATCCTGGGAAGCTGCTCCATTGACTGCCTCGCTGATGGAGTGCTCCGGATCAAGCAGAAGGCCGGAAGCAACATCTCCGAATTGCAGGTCAAGGTCCACGAGCACGACGCTCATTGGCGCGACTTTGCCCAATCCGATGGCCAGGTTCGTGGCTACCGTTGTCTTACCCACGCCTCCCTTCGGTGACATAACCGCAATGACCCTGCCTCGGTCCTGGTTTCCCTCGGCCGCGGGAGCCATACCGCGGCGGCGGCTTGCCGATGCAAGGCAGGCTCGTTCAAGAAGAACGCGTAGTTCACTGACGCCTATCTCTGAAGTCACTACGTCGCGGATTCCCGAGTGCATGGCTCGCATCACCAGTTCAGGACTGGGCTCGGCAATTAGAAGAAGGCTGACCTCTGGATATTGGAGATCAAAGACCGTTGCCAGTTTGAGGGCTTCATCCGGTGCGACGCCCGGGCCCAGGATGAGCACTTCCGGCGGTGCCCCGCTGAGCAGTTTGAACACGTCGTCCGGCCCGCCTGCCAGCACTGTCGGGGATAAGGTCTGCAGCTCACCGTGGAGCGCGCCCGTGATGGCCTGCCGGATGCGGCCTTCGAAGTCGCGGACCGCGGTAATGGCTACGAAGCGACTCATTGGTACAGCCCTCCAAAGGTGGTCACAGGAGGATTAGTCTTTGTTGTTGTGTCGGTCTGCTTGGCAAGCCAAAGCTTGCCGAATTCCGCGCTGTATATCAGCTTTGAGGCATCGGCGTCGCTTCTGGCAAAAGTGATGAAGGCGGATCCCGTCGGCATTTCTACTGCGGGGTCGGACGAACCGGCGCCCGACGCGTTTTTCGCTTCGGACGGGGCCTTCTGCACTGCAGTCACCAGGACGTCGTAGAAGAGCAGGCCCGTTTGCTGGTCCGTTTTTTCGAAGGAGGTGTAGATGGTCACCTTGTCTCCCGCTTCAAGCCGGCCACCGAGGATGCGTTCAGGGGACAGCAGGAGCGTCACCTCTTCCAACCCGTCTGGCACAGGCACGGTGCCTGGCACCAATTCCCGGGGGTCGACCAGCCGGGCGGAGAGCAGCTGCTCGCCCGGCTCCAGGCTAACCGCCGTGACTTTACCCTCCTGCTGGTCGAGGGTGGCCAGGGCGCCCTCAGGCACCGCGGACTTAGGCACGGCCTCGGAACGGACCTTGCCGGCAAGATCTGATGAGGGAGTTCCGGCGGGAACTCGTTCAGCGACGACAAGGACGTTCACAGGTTCAAGACCTGCCTGTGCCCGGGCCGATGCGCCTTGTACATAAACAAAGAGGAGAACCGCTCCGATTACTGCCAGTAATAGCGCAGCCAAGCCTCCCAGTAGGCGTGATTTCACTTCGTTTGCTCCTTTGTGGACGTGGAATGTGGGATGCGTGGTGTTCCGTTCATTGGGTCAGGTGAACCTTTATGGCGCCGAAATTGGTGCCTCCGCCGGTGGTTAGGGCGCCCTCTTCCAAAGTCACGAAGCGGACGAAGTAGCCCTGGAGTCCACGGCAATTTCCGCTGCAGTCCGGAGCGAGGTCGTCATCGATTTCAAGTGAGCCGCCGAACTTATAGCCAGTCACCTGGAAGGCGGCGAAGCCCACCAATGTGTAGACGGTGTTCGAACCTCCATCCGTGGCAGAGTCGAAGAGCGGCACCAAGGCTGGTTGGTCCATGATGGTGGCCAGGATGGCGTCGCACTCTGCCGCGGTGGGGAAGTGATTTCCCGGTTGGCCCTCGACCGAGGAGTCGACGTCGAGATCTGCTGTACAGCCGTCTGTAGTTTCTAGCCACCCGAAACCGCCCGGCTGGTAGCCGTTTTGAGTTGCGCACCCCGGGTAGTCGGGAGTGTTCTCGTCGTATCGCAGGAGTATGTGGGTAGCTGTTGGGTCCCCGGTGAAGCTTCCCGTCGTGTCGAGCTCATGCAGCTGGCTCGGGGTCAGGTATCTGCGGAAAACACACTCACTGACTGTCCACGGCAGGGTTGATCCGGAATTCGGGGGGCCCCACGAAGCCTCCGCAACTGCTGTTATTCCGGTTGATTCGATGCCCAGGGCCCTGGCGAAAAAGAGGGAAAAACTGTCGCTCCCGGAGCTGGCCTCGCGGGCATTCGTTTCAACACGGATGGTGTTGGGATTGGGGCGCGTAACGGAGAATACCCCCGTGGAGTGGTCGTTGGCATTGGCATCAGCCAAGCGGTTGGCAGGGGCGCTCATGGCGGTGGTGCAGCTCAGTCCCTTGGCGCAGTCCCCAGCGATGGCAAGGGCTGTAGCGTCGGCCCCGTTCTGAATTTGCGCCTTCTCCGCGTACATCGCTCCGACGTCGACGGCCAGGGCAGCGAAGCCGAGCAGCGCCACCATGAGGACTGCCACCAGTATGGTGGCCGCTCCCCGCTGGGGCTCCTCTGCTGTAACGGAACGATCCTCTGCATGAGTTGCCCGCCGTGTCATCCGCCACATCTCATTACCCCCACTCCTGTCATGGACAGCGGAAAGATGCCGGGTGCTCCAAAGAAGCCGGCATCCAGAAAGCCTGTCAGTGAAGGCAGCGCCACCCTTGTCTGGACCTGGACGTTGGAACCAGATGCGCAACTGCTGGCATTGTCAGTTACGGATACAGGGAGCCCCGAAAGTGTGGGTGCCGCGGCAAGGGTGGCTCCCCGGACATCAAAACTAGGGTCGCCATGATGAATAGCCGCGTAACGTGCACCTTCTCGTGCTGCTTGAGTCAGGGACACCTGGATGTTTAAGACCCTGCCGAATTCGATAATCCCCAGAAGTATCAGCAGCAGTAGCGGGAGGACGATTGCCATCTCAACCGCAACCGCGCCTTTTTCCTTGCCTTTTGTCTTCATGACGTCTCCCAGGTGTCCCTTGAAAATTGGTTGATGTGGTAGCTGTGGCAGTGCCTGGTGGGACCACTGCCACAGCTGCGGCCGACCCTAGAGGGAGGCTGAGACTGAAGTGAACAGGCCAGCAATTTGAGGGCCGAGGACAATGACGGCCACCATAACCAGGACGGCGATGAAGGCGACCATGATCCCGTACTCGACCATGGTGGCGCCCTTCTCGTTCACCGCGAGGCGCGCCTTCGCGGTGTGAAGAACGGAACTGAGAGTGGCGATAAATGCGTTCATTTTTGTACTACTTCCTTCCGAGCGTTGGACAATGGATCCGATTGAATACAGGTCCTGAGCGGCAGCAGGGCGAGGACCTCAATGAGACCCTCGCCCGTCGCTGGCTGAAGCCTTAGAGCGAGGCCGATACCCGGGTGAACAGGCCGGCGATCTGCGGGCCGAGGACAATTACCGCCACCATAACCAGGACGGCGATGAAAGCGACCATGATGCCGTACTCCACCATCGTGGCTCCCTTTTCCGACTGGAAACGATCCTTGATGCCGGCGATGTAAGCAGTCATTGAGACCATGAGAGAAGTCATTGTAAATTCCTTTAATTCGGTGAAATGGACTGATTTGATTTCAACGAATTTCCAGCTGCCCCCATAATTCTTTAGCGGCTGGACTTCGCTAAGAAAAGATTGTCAGTGTGGGGGAAGGGCAACAATGCGTAGTTGTACTCGAATTTTTTGGCAGGTCCGGTATGGCCGTACTCAGAGGGAGGTTGCTGTACTCAGGTATCGGCCGTTTGTCAGATTCGACTACTTGGGCGACCCTGCGTTTGAAGAGGGCTGACCGGGCAATGCAGCCCGATCAGGATCAAATTACGAGAAGGGCAACGGCCGTAGTGGCAAGCAGCATGGAAGGACCGTGGGGCACCTCTGCCCCACTAATACGGCGGTTTCTGCTAGCGGCTACGGCGGAGACCAGGCCGTTGATAATGAAGCCTAGGAGACCGCCGTAGAGAAGTTGACTCCAACCTAGGTACCCCAGGTAAAGCCCGATGGGAGCAGCGAGCTTAACGTCGCCCATCCCGATGCCCGCCGGCGAAATTAGGGCCAGAATCAGGTACGCGGCGAACAGGATTACGCAGCCAGCGAGTGCTCGCGCCAAATCAGCAGCCTGATTATTGAAGAACGCCGGCAGCAGCAGCAAGAGACCGCCAATAAGAAGTGTTAAGACGAGGGGGTTGGGCAGCAGGTGCCGGGCTATGTCAATTCGCCCCAGCTGCGTACCCATAACCGCCAGGAATAGAAAAGCAGGCAGGCTCAGGGTAATTCCGAAGCGAAGGGAAAAGGCTGCACACGCTGCGAAGGTAATTGCCGCCGTCGTGATTTGAACAGAGATGCTGGGGCGGACACCTGCCCTGGGCAGGAAGCGGGCAATGGCAACCTCCGCGGCAGGGGAGAGGATGCCGCCCAGGACGGCGGCTCCGACGACGAAAAGCCACCCAGCAGACCCATCGTTGACCCAAGAATTCACTGTTTCCCCCTGTGAACGTCGATCCGGCTCGGCGCGCACCAGCGTCCGGCTACCCCATTTTGACCCTGAACCCCTTAACGCGCTAATCTTGGTAGTCGTTGTGCGTGTCCTATTCCGATGGTGCGTGCCCGCTTGAGAATCCGGTTGCAGGATGACTACTCAACGTGCACATTCGGAAGCAAAGGATGACTGGTTACATAGAGCCCTCACCTCTGTTCCGGTAGCGCGCAGATAGTAGGTGCACGAGCTAGTGACACCTAAACAAGAACGCCAGAACAAGAACGAGGCAAACACCGTGCGTACGTACACCCCGAAGCCCGGCGATATCAACCGCCAGTGGCACGTCATTGACGCCACAGACGTTGTCCTTGGTCGTCTCGCGAGCCAGACCGCAATCCTGCTGCGCGGCAAGCACAAGGCCACCTTTGCGTCCCACATGGACATGGGCGACTTCGTCATCATCATCAACGCTGAAAAGGTCGCCCTGACCGGCGCCAAGCTGGAGCAGAAGCGCGCATACCGCCACTCCGGCTACCCGGGCGGCCTGACCTCCGTCAACTACGCGGAGCTCCTGGAGTCCAACCCGGTCCGCGCCGTGGAGAAGGCCATCAAGGGCATGCTCCCCAAAAACTCCCTCGCTGCCCAGCAGCTCGGCAAGCTGAAGGTGTACCGCGGTGCTGAGCACCCGCACGCCGCCCAGCAGCCCAAGACTTTCGAAATCACCCAGGTCGCCCAGTAGTCCTGGCCACCAAACAACTTATCTATACAAGGAGAATCGTGGCTCAGAACGAAGAGACCACCGAAGCCGTTGAGGCTGAGGAAACCCTGACCAGCTACACCTCTGAAAGCTCAGCTGCCGACGCCGCTGCGCCGAAGAAGGAGCGCCCGGCCCTGACCGTCGCCGGTGCAGCTGTTGGCCGCCGCAAGGAAGCTGTTGCACGCGTCCGCGTTGTCCCCGGCTCCGGCAAGTGGACCATCAACGGCCGTGCGCTGGACAACTACTTCCCGAACAAGCTGCACCAGCAGGACGTCAACGAGCCCTTCAAGATCCTTGATCTCGAAGGCGCCTATGACGTCATCGCCCGCATCCACGGCGGCGGCATCTCCGGCCAGGCCGGCGCACTGCGCCTCGGCATCGCCCGTTCCCTGAACGAGATCGACGTCGAGAACAACCGCGCCACCCTGAAGAAGGCCGGATACCTCTCCCGTGACGCCCGAGTCATCGAGCGTAAGAAGGCCGGTCTCAAGAAGGCCCGCAAGGCCCAGCAGTACTCCAAGCGTTAAATCCGCTTGCACAGAAGCCCGTCCCGCCTTTCGGCGGGGCGGGTTTTTGTTGTCGCACCATTCGGTAGGAAAGCCGCGGCGAAGGTGGAAGCCAGGCAGTCTTTTCAGTGGGGCAGAGCTGGGCGTGTGTGGCGCCCTCTTTACGGCTCCGCTTCGCTAGTTCAGGATGACAAAATCTTCCTGAGTCGCCTCAAGATCGTCGGTGATGTTGGCCCAGCGCCAAAGAATCCTGATGCAGATTCAGGGGCCGGAATCGCTGAGGTTGGCTGTCCATCCGGCAGGGCGGGGGACGGTGAGGCGTTCCCATTCAGACCGCGGGATCTCACGATGATTAGTTTGAATTGGACGAGCTACCCGCCAAAGTGCGTGGAGTGTGGAAATTCCTATTGAAGCAAATCGTAATACTGCGCGTCGCCAATCTGCTCGACAGAAAAGCTTTGCCGTACCCAAGCGACGATCTTCGCCGACTCGCCGCGTCCTTCAAGCGTCAGAGGAGGCAACTCGTGGATGACAAGTGAAGCCACCTTGCCCTCTCTGACCATTGTCTGAAACTGCTCCAGTGTTGGATAGGGGTCCGTCCCATCAAAACCGCCAATGGGCAGCACGGAGCGTCCGCTCTCCAGTTGGTAGTTGGCCGCCGTCTCTGACCCCACCATGGCAGCCGTCCATCGTGTGCTTTCAGGGGCCGCACGAAGCCTAGAGACCACTGCTTGTTCCGGAACGTCGCCGAACATCACCGCGATGAAGCTGGCAGGCACGTCCGGTCCGAGCTGCTTCCGATCGGGATGGTCTGTCCTGATCCCCAGAATGCTGGGCCCGGCTACAACGCCAGCGCCGATGTGAGGGCTTAATACCGTGTTTATGGACCAGACGACAGGGCCGACCATGAGCGCGACCGCGAGAATACCCACGGAGACAGCTCTAAGAATCCGAGAAGGTGGAGGAAGAACCGTCAGGGCGATTGCGGCTGACCCTACAGCGAGCGCAACCTCCGGCCCCAACGGAAAATCAGCAGTTGAGCGGCTAGCGGAGACGAAGCCAATGATCATTGTTGCCAGGAGAGTGCCTGTTAGCGCGACGCGCATCCCTGGGCGGTGTCGGAGACGATACATGTGGATCAGGCCCATGGCCGCCAGACAACTCAACGGAGGTACAAGGGTCAACGAATAGTAGGGGTGGACGATCCCGGACATGAACGCCAAGACCGTGGCCGAACAAAGAAACCAGACGCCGCAAAGAACCAGGAGCGCTCGGTATTGCTTGCTGCCGCTGCGCCGCTTGATGTGCCATATTGCCAGGCAAAGGCCAACGATCGCTAGGGGCAGGAACCACCCGAACTGTCCGGAAAATTGTGGCTGAAGGAAACGTTGAAACCCCGGATCGAGTTTTTCCGCGAGGTTGGCTGCAGTTGGGGACATGGTGCGGCTGGCGTCTTCACCGGTAAGCCGATCCAGGCCGTTGTACCCCAATGTGAGCTCAACGGCGCTATTGAAACGGGACCCTCCTACAAAGGGTCGGCTGGAAGGCGGGGTCATCTGTACCAGCACGAACCACCAGCCGCCTGTGACGCAGGCCGCCAAGAGAGCGGCCACGAGGTGGAGAAAACGCTTCAGAATCGGGGCACTGGCAAATACAAGGTAGCTGATGGCAACAGCAGGCAGAACGAGTGCAATCTGAAGTTGCTTGGTTAGCAGAGCGGCTCCTGTGAGCGCTCCGGCCAAAATAAGCCACCGCACACTGCTGCGCCGGATTGACTCTAGGGTGGCGTACGCAACTCCGATCATCAGCAAAGTGAGCAGTGCATCGGGATTGTTGTAGCGGAACATAACCGTCGACACGGGAGTTATGGCCAGGGCGGTGGCAGCAAGAAAGCCAGCAGCCGCGCTGACACTTGTATGAAGCATGCGGTAAAGCAGATAAACGCTTGCGACTCCCGTTAGCGCCTGTGGCACCAGAATGCTCCACGGATTCAAGCCGAACGCCCATACGGACGCCGACATCACCCAAAGACTAAGCGGAGGCTTATCGACGCTGATGGCGTTGCCCGGGTCAGAAGACGAAAAAAAGAAGGCGGTCCAGTCCTGGGAACCGGCCATGGCAGCTGCGGAATAGTAAGAATTTGCCCAGCCGTTGCGGTCCAAGCCCCAGAGATATAAGAGGCTTGTCAGTGCTAGGAGAATCCAGAGGGGCCAGCCCTCGCTCGCCCGAAGGGCAGCGGGGTAGAGCGGCCGCGCCGTAGCCCTCAAGATGGAGAGTACTTTTCCCGAAACTTCAGATGCCCCAACAGAGCTCTCGGTCGTAGCCTTCAAGCGGCCGACGCAACTTTGGCGCTCGAAGGGATGGGCTGGGAAGCATATTCCACGGTGCGAAGTCGGAATACCCAGATACGCAGCAGGACGAAGCGCATGAGAGTGGCAAGGACATTTGCTCCGGTCAGTGTCACGAGCTCCATCGTAGATGAGGCGTCCGGCGAAATGGCATGCAGGGCCAAAAGCGATGATGACGTTAAGGACCAGGCCAAAGAAAATACAACGAGTCCCTGGAACTGCTGTGTGAAGAGCTTTTCCGGACCGTTGATACCGAACGTAAATCGTCGGTTGGCGGCCGTGTTGCCGATCGCCGTCAGGAGGAGGGCCAGGAAGTTGGCCTGCTGAGCCCCAAGCGGACCTTGGAACAGCAGAAACAACAGCGCGAAGGCCACAGTGGATATACCTCCAACCATGCCGAATCGAATGACCTGGCCGAAGAAGCTTGGTCGAGACTGCGGAACGATTGGGCGTCGCCCGAGCTCAGCGTAGATGGCTTGAACAGGAATCGACCCCCTCACCAAGGATCCTGCAACACGAACAAGTCCCCGAATGTCGTCGATCGCAGTCTGTTTGATATCCACTCTGCTGTCCGGGTCGTCAACCCAATCAACTGGGATTTCGTGGATCCGAAGTCCTGACCGCTCGGCAATAATCAGGAGCTCTGTGTCAAAGAACCATCCGTTGTCCTCGATGTGAGGAAGCAGCGTCCTGGCGACGTCGGCTCGGATAGCTTTGAAACCGCATTGCGCATCGGAAAAGCGCACCTGCATCGTGCGCTTCAGTAGAAAGTTGTACGACCGCGAAATGAATTCCCGTTTAGGGCCACGGCTGACGCGGGAACTCTGACCTAGTCTTGTGCCGATGGAGATATCTGAGTGACCGGACAACAGGGGTGCAACTAACGGCGGCAGGGCCGCCAGGTCCGTGGAGAGGTCTACGTCTACATATGCCAAGACTTCGGCCGTGGACGCGCTCCATGCGTCGCGAAGGGCACGCCCGCGCCCCTTTGCGTCCAAACGCCTGTAGGCGACGTTGGGCATAACCTCAGCCAGCCGGGCGGCAATAATTGGTGTGTTGTCAGTGCTGGCGTTGTCAGCAATGGTAATCTGCCACGACGCCGGCATTTCCAGTTTCAGATAATTCGCGAGCTCGGTGATGCTCTTTTCGAGTACTGATTCCTCATTAAAAACCGGTACAACAATTTCAAGCGCCAGGCCCCCGTGGCTAAGTTTCATGCTGTGTATGCTATAGACGCGCGTGGGGGACCCGCTAGCGCAGAGTGGGATCTTGGGCATTAACTGATGGAAAACTTGGGGAATCCTTGATGGAGTGGGTTTTAGCTTTGCCAGGCCTTGCAGGAGCGGTCGTCGTGCTCTTATGTCCAGGACTGCTCCTGGGCTGGGCGTTGGGGCTCCGGCAGGTGTGGATGATTTCACTTGCACCCGTCTTGACGGCATCACTTGTTGCGGTGTCCACGCTCGCCAGTTGGTGGCTGCATATTGGCTGGAATGTCAGTGTCTTCGCCTTCACTGTTGCGTTGTTCGCTGGATTGGTCCTTGTCGTGGTTCGTTTCATAAGTAAACGCTGGCCGGACAGCTTTGCTTGGCGACCAGTCGGCGACACGGCGGGGTCTGCATACTGGATTGCCCTGTTGGCAAGCGGCCTCTTCCTGACGGTCCGCTATGTTCAGATTGTTGAGCGGCCTGGCAACATCAATCAGGGCATCGATGCGCCGTTTCACCTGAATCTTGTACAGCAAATTCTCGATTCCGGGGACGGCTCGCCATTTTCCGTACGGGCATTACTGGGTGAGTCGTCCGGTTTTTATCCTCAAATCTGGCACGCGCTCGCGGCGTTGACGTCGCAGGTGACGCGGCTGCCCGTGGTTGAAGCCGCCAACGCCCTCAACTTCGCCATAGTCGCTCTCTCCTGGCCGCTTGGCGTGCTTCTTCTTGTTTACTTGGTTGTCGGCCCTAAAGCTGTTGCCCTAGTTTGCGCTGGAGTTGCCAGCGCGGGTTTCTTCGCCTTCCCCTTCACAGTGATGCAGAGCCAGAAGAGTGATTTTGGGCCGCTGTTTCCCTACATGCTTGCTGTGACTTTCCTGCCGCCGCTCATTGCGGTTTTGGCGACGGCATTGAAGTTTGGCAACAGGATGCCGATGCCATGGCCATTGGCCGCAGGAACGCTCGCGCTAGGGCTTCCGGGATTGGTCAACACGCACATGTCGGGCCTCGTAGCTCTCGTTGGGCTTTCATCAATCTTCGCGGTGATGGCAGCTAGGAGGTCATTCCGGGGGCTCAGACAACGGCGGTCGGATCTTTTTGGATATCTGAAATGGACGGCGTTATGGATCACGGCCTTTTCCTCGGGTCTCATAGTGTGGGCGGTCGTACGCCCTTGGACCACTACTTGGGATCCAATTGATTCCCTCCCGGCCGCAGCCGGCAGTGTACTTCTCACCGCACCTACCCATGGGGATGTGACCTGGGCACTCGCGGCCCTGACTTTGATTGGAACCGCACAGCTAGTTCGGCACCCAAGGGAACGATGGTTTCTGGCGTCCTATGGGGGTGCGGCAGCACTTTACTTGGTGGCGGCCGCTGTTCCGGCTTCCGCACCCCTGATCAGGGAGATAATCATCGGCGCATGGTACGGCGACCCTCCCCGCCTTGCTGCACTCCTTCCGATGTTCTGGGCGGTACTTGCCGGCGCAGCCAGTGCTTGGATCTTCGAAAGCCTGAAGCGATACAGGGTACGCTGGATCGTTCCAGTGGGCGTCGCAGCGTTGGCCCTGTCCATCGTCATTTGGCCAACAAACTCCGAAACGGTCCCCGGCCGGGAGCGGACCTACGCTTTGGCTGACGACTCTCCTCTACTAAGTCCTAACGAACTTGAGCTGCTCAGCCGGTTAGGTACTCATGTACCAAAAGGTGCCGTTATAGCGAATAACCCTTGGAACGGCAGTTCTACGGCATATGCCGTAGCAGATCGCCGAGTACTTTTTGCGCACGCGTACACTGGTTCCAATCCAGACCGCCTGATAGCAGCGGAAAAGCTTAACCAGGCCAATCCTGAATCTGACCTCTGCGAGGCCGTGAAAAGGGAGAACATTCAGTTCCTCTTGGACTTCGGCAGGAAATACATTGATCCAAAACGCAAGGAAGTCAACGACTTCCCCGGCATAGAGGTCCCGAAAAACTCGTCGGCCTTCGTCAAGGTAGACGAGGAAGGGGACGCAGCCCTGTACAGGTTTGTCGGCTGCGACTCCTAGCTACCGGCCCGTAGATACAAGGTGCTGAAGCCCCATCCTCTAGACTTGACCGGTGCCTAGATTATTTGGAACTGATGGTGTCCGGGGCCTTGCGAACGGCCTGTTGACTGCGGAGCTGGCGATGCAGCTGGCCCAGGCGGCCGCCGTCGTGCTCGGCCACGACCGCAACTCGAACGGGTCACGGCCGCGCGCCGTCGTGGCCCGCGATCCGCGCGCCAGCGGTGAGTTCATCGCCGCCGCGGTGGAGGCAGGGCTCTCCAGCTCGGGCATTGACGTCTACGACGCCGGCGTCCTTCCCACACCCGCGGCGGCCTACCTGGTCGCTGACCTGGACGCTGACTTCGGTGTAATGATCTCCGCGTCCCACAACCCCGCTCCGGACAATGGCATCAAGTTCTTCGCCCGCGGCGGCCAGAAACTCCCGGACGACGTTGAGGACGCTATCGAGGCGCAGATGTCCAAGGAAGCAGTGCGCCCGGTCGGTGCCGACGTGGGCCGCATCCAGCGCTTCTCCGACGCCGAGGACCGCTACATCGTGCACCTCCTGCGCACGCTGCCGCACAACCTCGAAGGCCTCAAAGTGGTCCTCGACTGTGCCCACGGCGCCGCCAGCGGCTGTTCACCCCAAGTGTTCAAGGATGCAGGCGCGGAAGTCGTCGTCATCGGTGCCGACCCTGACGGCCACAACATCAATGACGGCGTCGGCTCCACCCACCTCGGCCCCCTCAAGGAGGCGGTGCTGAAGTACAGTGCGGACCTCGGCATTGCGCACGACGGCGACGCTGACCGCTGCCTCGCCGTGGACCACGAAGGCAACGAGGTGGACGGCGACCAGATCATGGCCATCCTCGCGGTGGCCCTGAAAAAGTCCGGCAAACTCAAGGACGACGTCCTGGTGGCCACGGTCATGAGCAACCTGGGCCTCAAGATCGCGCTCCGCAACGCGGGCATCACCATCCGCGAAACAGCTGTAGGGGACCGCTACGTCCTTGAGGAAATGCGCGACGGCGGGTTCAACCTGGGCGGTGAACAGTCCGGCCACGTGATCTTCGCCGACCACGCGACAACAGGCGACGGCGTCCTCACCGGCCTGCAGTTGGCGGCCCAGATTGCCCTGACCGGAAAACCGCTCAAGGAACTGGCCGCCGTGATGACCAAGCTTCCGCAGGTGCTCATCAACGTCAAGGGCGTGGACCGCACCCGGGTGGGCAAGAACGACGTCCTGGCCCAGGCCGTGGCGGCGGCGGAGGCCGCGCTTGGCGATACTGGCCGTGTGCTGCTCCGGCCCTCCGGCACGGAGCCGGTGGTGCGCGTGATGGTGGAAGCCGCTGACGAAAACACAGCGCAGTCCATCGCCGAACACCTGGCTCAGGTGGTGCGCACCGAGCTGGCACTGGAACTGGTCAGCGAGTAACACGCCGGCAAACAAGAAGTGGCCCGTTCCGAAGGGGAACGGGCCACTGTCGTCTGGAAATACGCTAGGACGCCCGGCTCTTCAAAGCGTCCCGAATTTCCGTAAGCAGGGCTATCTGCGGGTCCTCCGCGGACTCCTTCTTCACGTCCTGGCCGATCCCCAGCCTGCGGTTACGGCGCTCGATCATGAGGTTCATCGGCAGGATCACAACGAAATAGATGGCGGCGGCGATCAGCACGAACGAGATGACCGAGGAGATGACCCGCCCGTACAGGAAGCCCTCCCACTGCATTTCCTCAATGCCCTTCGCCTGGAAAAGGAGTCCGATCAGCGGGGTCAGCAAGCCTTCCACGATCGATGTCACGACGGCGCCGAACGCGGCACCCATCACGACGGCGACGGCAAGGTCAACGACATTGCCCTTCATGATGAAATTCTTGAATCCAGTCAGCATGTGAACCAAGCTAGTGCAGGCGGATGCAGGCAACGAAAACGAGACTCCAACCGTCGGAGAGGTTACAGCGTCTCTTGCGATCCGTAGGACGAATAGTCGAACCCTGCCAATTCTTTAGTCGTATTCTTCCGCAGCGTCTGGCTCGGCCTTAGGATGAGCTGATTAGTTGATGGGGGCAGCTTGACACTCGACACAGCCTTTATAGCGGGCAGAAACTCGCTGAATGCCTTGCGTCTGCTAATGGCAGCGTTGGTGATCGTGGCCCACAGTTGGTGGTTGACTGGGCTTGGTCCAGGACCCGCTCTGGCGGGAGGGCAGCTCGGGTCGTGGTCTGTAGTGGGTTTTTTTGGGATTTCTGGGTATCTCATCACTCTCAGCCGGATCCGGGCCGTGAGTAGCCTAGCCTTCTTTAGCGCGCGCTTTCTTAGAATAATCCCTGGCCTTGCGGTGTGTTTGGCGGTCACGGCCTTTGTGTTCGCGCCCCTGGCAACACTATTCGGTAACCGCAGCTACAGCCTTGACGAGGCGATTGACTATGTGCTCATCAACATCACTATCCTAGGAACTCAGCTCGGACGGACGCCCATAGGATCGACTCTTTCAGGTATTCCAGGTGCCGACGAATGGAACTCTCCCTTATGGACGCTGTTTTGGGAGGTCATGTGTTATCTCTTGATTGGATTTCTCGCCTACCTCAAGCCTGAGCTGTTCCGCGCTGCTATCGTCGTGATCTTCGGAGTTGTAGTGGGAGCTCTGCTGATGCAAGTGGCTGCTTACGGGCCGACCGCTGGCGTTTGGGGAAGGGTTCTTTGCCCTGTCGCCACCTTTTTGGCAGGGTCCCTGTTGTGCCTGTTTCGGGCGCGTGTCGTCATCAAGACGAGTGTCGTGTCCATGGCGTTGTGCCTGCTGGTGGTTTCGTTCTTGGCAGGAAATACCTTGGCGTTATGCCCTCTGCCGTTTGCCTACCTCACCCTTGTTCTTGGCGCCTCACCCGTGTTTCATCGCATCGGATCTCGTTTCGACATTTCATACGGCATGTATATCTACGGATGGCCAGCCCAACAGATTCTGGTTCTCGCTGGTGTGGCAGCCGCGGTGCCATTAGGAACCTTCGCATTCCTTTCATTAGCCGTAACGGCGCCTCTAGCGTGGTTGAGCTGTGCATTCGTCGAAGGTCCTGCGCAGGAAGTTGCCCGTCAGGTGGGAGCTCGCAACCGGTTTAGCAGGCACCTGACGATCTCTTGATGCTGGCAGTTAGTCTGCCAAAATGGCCCTTAGCCGATCCCGCCGAAAGTCGTTCACGGATACCCCGGCGCAGCCTCCACGCCGAAGTACTCCTCGAGCGTGAAAATCCCGCGCGCAACCATGTCCGTAGCCGCTTCCACCCCGATGTACCGGAGGTGCCACGGTTCGTAGTAGTAGCCCGTGATGGGATGGAACATCCAGGGGTAGCGCACCACGAACCCAAACCGATGACCGTTCGCCTTGGCCCACACGGCTGCGGGCTGGTCCGCAAAGCAGGGCTGGAAACTGCACGCGCCCGCGCCGTCGGCGATGTCGAACGCCCACCCCGTCTGGTGTTCCGAGTAGCCGGGCCGGGCACTTGCAGTGTCCGCATCCGCCTGGCCCCGCGCAGCAACATAATTGTTGTACGTTGCCACCTGCGTGGCGTAGGAGCGGTACCCGCTGGCCAGGACCATGGCAACGCCATCCCGCGCGGCAGCCGCAAACATCGCCTCCGCAGCGGCCGCCGTCGTGCTGTTCAGCAGCGTAGCCTCACCGGAAGCGGTCATCGCGACGGCGGGCGCCACCAGGTCAGCCGGCACATAGGTAGCCGGGACCAGGGGGCGGTGCTTGTTGACCACCAGCCAAGGGCTTGCAGGGTCCGTGACGGAGAACTGCCGCGGCAGCGCTGCGGAGGGCGACGGCGCGGGGGACGGCGCAACAGGCGCGGCAACCTCGGTGGCGGGCGCCGCCGTCGTGCTTTCCGGAGCGGGCGTAGAGGTAATGGGTGAAGAGGCGAAAGCGGACGACGGCGCCACTGCCGCGGGTGCCTCCGGCGTGCACGCTGCCAAAACAGTCAGTCCGGCACCGGCCGCGAGGAAGCGGGTGAAGCTGCGCCGGCTGGTCGCGGCTGCCGCAAGGGAGGGGACAGCGGAGCAGTCGTGGCACACCTGGGTTAAACCTTCCGGAGCAACATGCGGCGGATGGTGTGGTCCGCCTCCTTGGTGAGCACCAGCTGTGCCCGGCCCCGCGTGGGGAGGACGTTCTCTTCCAGGTTGGGTTCGTTGATCCGCTTCCAGATGTCCCGCGCCGTGGTCTCCGCCTCCTCGTCGGAAAGGCTGGCGTAGCGGTGGAAGTACGATTCCGGCTGGGCAAACGCGGTGCTCCGCAGCTTGCGGAACCGGTCCACGTACCATTCCTCGATGTAGGAGGTCTTGGCGTCGACGTAAATGGAGAAGTCGAAGAAGTCGCTCAACGCCAGGCCCTGCCGGCCGTCGTGCCGCGGCCGCGCCGGTGCCAGGACGTTCAGCCCCTCGACAATCAGGACATCCGGCCGGCGGACCACCACTTCCTTGTCCGGGACGATGTCATACGTCACGTGCGAATACCACGGGGCGCGCACTTCCTCCGCGCCGCTCTTGATCTCACTCACAAAACGCAGCAGGGCACGCCGGTCGTACGACTCCGGGAAGCCCTTGCGCTCCAGCAGCTGCCGCCGCTTAAGTTCGGCGAGCGGGTACAGGAAGCCGTCCGTGGTGATCAGTTCCACATTGGGGGTGCCGGGCCAGCGCCGCAGCATCTCACGGAGCACGCGCGCAATGGTCGACTTCCCCACCGCCACGGACCCCGCCACGCCGATCACAAACGGGGTGCGCTGGGTGTGCTCACCGAGGAACGTGGTCGTGGCGGCGTGCAGCTGCCCGGCAGCCTCGACATACAGGTGGAGGAGCCGCGACAGGGGAAGGTAGACCTCTCGGATTTCCTTCATGTCCAAGGGATCCCCGAGGCCGCGGAGACGGATGATGTCCTCTTGGTTGAGAGGCTGTTCCATCTCGTCTGCGAGCCGGGACCAGGTCTGCCGGTCCAGCTCGACGAACGGGGAGACACCCTCCCCGTTCGCCTCGTTGCGTTGCAAAGTCACGTTAGAGATTCTGCCCCTCGCCCGGCGCATAGCGAAATGGAAGCTGATTTGAGCGCGGCGGCTGCGTCAAAGCTCACCGCGTATAACGGCCCGCGCAGAGTGTCCCGGTTTAGATGTAGGGCACCCCTGCCGATAGTCTTGAGCCTATGTGTGGAATCGTGGGATATGTAGGCCGTTCTGATAACGGCGGAAGTCACAGTGCGCTGGATGTTGTCCTTGAGGGGCTGCGCCGCCTGGAATACCGGGGCTACGACTCCGCCGGGGTGGCTGTGGTGTCCCAGGGCGTGATCGAGTCCCGGAAGAAGTCCGGGAAGCTGAGCAACCTGATCGCCGAACTTGAGGCGCGTCCGCTGCCGGAGACGGTCACCGGGATCGGCCACACCCGCTGGGCCACGCACGGCGGCCCGACGGACCGGAACGCGCACCCGCACCTGGCCGACGGCGGCAAGCTCGCCGTGATCCACAACGGCATCATCGAAAACTTCGCCGAGCTCAAGCAGGAGCTGCTGGACAAGGGCGTGACGTTCCTGTCCGAGACGGACACTGAGGTGGCCGCGGCGCTGCTGGGTG
This sequence comes from Arthrobacter sp. BB-1, assembly GCF_006151685.1. Classification (NCBI taxonomy): domain Bacteria; kingdom Bacillati; phylum Actinomycetota; class Actinomycetes; order Micrococcales; family Micrococcaceae; genus Arthrobacter; species Arthrobacter sp. BB-1. The sequence continues at coordinate 12,497 of NZ_VDEV01000026.1, read as the reverse complement.
ACATTTTCCGGAACAAGCTTGGCGGGGACGCGTCCGACGGCGGCCTGACCCGGGCCATGGAGCTCGCCTGCCAGCGCCTTGAGGGTGCGTTCACGCTCCTTGCGGTCCACGCTGACCAGCCCGACGTTGTGGTGGCAGCCCGCCGCAACTCGCCCTTGGTGGTGGGCCTGGGCGAGGGGGAGAACTTCCTCGGCTCGGACGTGTCCGGGTTCATCGACTACACCCGCCGTGCGGTGGAGCTGGGCCAGGACCAGATTGTCACGATCACCGCGGACACGGTGGAGATCACCGACTTTTACGGCAACCCGGCCGCGGGCAAGGAATACCACGTGGACTGGGATCCTGCCTCCGCCGAAAAGGGCGGGTTCAGCTCGTTCATGGAGAAGGAAATCCATGACCAGCCCGACGCCGTCGCGCAGACCCTGCTGGGCCGCTCCGACATCAACCACAAGCTGACCCTGGATGAGCTGCGGATCGATCCGGAGCAGCTGAAGCAGGTCAACAAGATCATCGTCCTGGCCTGCGGCACCGCCGCGTATGCGGGCATGGTGGCCAAGTACGCGATCGAGAACTGGTGCCGGATCCCCACCGAGGTGGAGCTCGCGCACGAGTTCCGCTACCGGGACCCGATCCTGGATGCGAACACCCTGGTGGTGTCCATCAGCCAGTCCGGGGAAACCATGGACACCCTGATGGCCGTCCGCTACGCCCGTGAACAGGGCGCCAAGACCATCTCGATCTGCAACACCAACGGCTCCACCATCCCGCGCGAGTCCGACGCCGTGCTCTACACGCACGCCGGCCCGGAAATCGCGGTGGCCTCCACCAAGGCGTTCCTGGCCCAGATCACCGCCGCGTACCTCCTGGGCCTGTACCTGGCCCAGCTGCGCGGGAACATCTTCTCCGGCCAGATCAAGGACGTCCTCGCGGACCTGAACAAGATCCCCGCGAAGATCCAGACCATCCTGGACAACGCCGGCCCGCTCCGCGAACTGGCCCGCAGCATGGCCAACGAGAAGTCGGTGCTGTTCCTGGGCCGCCACGTGGGCTACCCCGTGGCCCTCGAAGGCGCTTTGAAGCTGAAGGAAATCGCGTACATCCACGCCGAGGGCTTCGCCGCCGGCGAGCTCAAGCACGGCCCCATCGCCCTGATCGATGAAGGCCAGCCGGTGTTCGTGGTGGTCCCGTCCCCGCGCGGCCGCGACTCCCTGCACGCCAAGGTGGTCTCCAACATCCAGGAAGTCCGCGCCCGCGGCGCCCGCACCCTGGTCATCGCCGAGGAAGGCGACACCGCCGTCCGCGACTACGCCGAGCACGTCTTCTACGTCCCGGAAACCCCCACCCTGCTGATGCCGCTGCTGACCACCGTCCCGCTGCAGATCTTCGCCGCGGAACTCGCCCAAGCCAAGGGCTACGACGTGGACCAGCCACGCAACCTCGCCAAGAGCGTCACGGTCGAGTAACCAGTCGTGATCGAAACGCTGAAGCCCCGGGCACGCCGCCCGGGGCTTCAGCGTTTTTGGAACCTGTTCGCGTGACTTTTGCCGGTCCCGGCAGCAGGGGGCCCGGAAGCACAGGGCAGCCATTAAGCTGTGGGCCCAAAAACCACGCATTCCTGCCGGGCCCGGCAGGGGCGGGAGTCATCGGGCGCCACCGTAGAATAAGCCGCATGATTGTTGGCATTGGCGTTGACGTTGTAGACATCGAGCGGTTCGGCCGCCAGCTTGAGCGCACCCCCGGCCTCCGGGACCGGCTGTTCGTTCCTGCCGAGCGGGAGTTGAACACCCGGTCCCTCGCCGCGCGGTTTGCCGCGAAGGAAGCTGTGGCCAAGGTCCTGGGAGCGCCCGCCGGCATGAACTGGCAGGACTGCTGGATCGGCCTGGACCACAACGGGCCCACCGTCCAGGTGAAGGGCACCGTGCTGGCCGTGGCAGAGGCCAAGGGCGTCAAGCGCTGGCACCTCTCCATCAGCCACGACGGCGGCATCGCCACGGCCACGGTCCTGGCCGAAGGCTGAGCCGGCGCCCGCTCCAGGACTGACGTGATCAGCGCCTACACCGGCACCCAGGTCCGGCAAGCCGAGGAACCGCTCCTCGCCTCCGGACTGGCCGACGTCCTCATGCAGCGCGCGGCGCACGGCCTTGCCAATGCGGTCATCGCGGAGCTGAAGGCCCGCGGCCGCCGAATCTACGGCGCCAGCGTCGTGGTGCTGGCCGGCAAGGGCAACAACGGCGGGGACGGCCTGTACGCGGCCGCTTTCCTAGCGGCCCGGGGTATGCGTACGACGGCGGTGCTCACCGGGGACTCCGCCCACGCCCTGGCGTTGGCTGCCTTTGAGCGCGCCGGCGGCCGGCTGCGGCACGTTACGGAAGCGGCACCCGGGGAACTGGCGGCAGAGGCGGCGCCTGCCGACGTCGTCATCGATGCCGTGCTGGGCACAGGTGCGAAAGGCGGGCTGCGGGGGAGCGCTGCCGACCTTGTGTCCGCCCTCGCCGGGCTTGTGGCCGGCCGCGGCGGACACAGCTTTGTTGTGGCCTGCGACCTTCCCAGCGGGGTGGACGCCGATAGCGGCGAGGCCTTCCTGCCGGTGCTGCCGGCGGACCTGACCGTCACGTTCGGCGGCGCCAAGGCGGGCCTGCTGGCCGACCCCGGTGCCGACTACGCCGGCAGGGTGGACGTGGTGCCGATCGGCATCGAGGAACACCTTCCCGAACCTTCGCTGCACCGGCTCGACGGCCTGGACCTGGCCCGGCTGCTGCCACGCCCGGCCCGCCGCGCCCACAAGTACTCGCGCGGGGTGCTGGGGGTGGTGGCAGGCTCCGCCGAGTATCCAGGGGCGGCCGTGCTGGCCTGCCGGGGCGCGCTGGCAGCCGGGGTGGGGATGGTCCGCTACCTCGGTCCGCCCGAAGTGGCGGACCTGGTGCGGCAATCCTGCCCCGAGGTGGTCTGCAGCACCGGCACCGTTGCCGAGAACCGTGTCCAAGCGTGGCTGGTGGGCTCGGGGATGGGGCCGGGGGACCACGACCAGCTCCAGCGCGCCCGCGACGCTGTGGACTCCGACCTCCCGGTTGTGGCGGATGCCGGGGCCCTGCCCGCGCTGCCCGATGTCCTGCCGCCGCACGTTGTGCTCACCCCGCATGCCGGCGAGCTGGCCGCACTCCTGCAGCGCCTCGGCGGGACCGAGGACAGGGATGCCGTCGAGGCCGGCACCCTGGCCGCCGTCCGCCGGGCTTCGGAACTGACCGGTGCCACAGTGCTGCTCAAGGGCGCCACCACCCTGGTGGCCGCCCCCTCCGGCGGCGTGTACAGCCAGGCCGACGGCACACCCTGGCTCGCCACCGCCGGCAGCGGGGACGTCCTGGCCGGCGTCATTGGTGCGCTGCTCGCCCAGGGAGGTTCCGACGTCGGACGCTTCCGGAAGGCAGGCATCGACGCGGAGGCGCGGTGGGCGGCCATTGCCGCGCTGGGAGCCGCGCTGCACGGCAGGGCCGGCACCTCGGCGTCGGACGCTTGCTCCGGCGGTCCGATCGCTGCTGGCGGAATTGCCGACGCCTTACCCGAAGTGTGGGGTAAAGTCAGCATGCTTAGTAACGCTGGGGCCGGGAAATGTAATAGTCACAGCCAGCCGCTACGGTAGGCATTAGTTCGCACCGGCAGTAGGGGCGCTCCTGCTCCTCTGCTGCCGAATCACAAAGAGGAGCATTATGGAAGTCTGGCCTGGATCGGCTTATCCCCTTGGCGCCACGTACAACGGCACCGGCACCAACTTTGCCCTGTTCAGCGAACGAGCAGAAAAGGTCGAACTTTGCCTTTTTGACGAGGAGGGCAAGGAAACCCGCATCGAACTGGACGAAGTGGACGGGTATGTGTGGCACTGCTACATCCCGCAGGTCCAGCCCGGCCAGAAGTACGGCTACCGCGTCCACGGGCCCTACGACCCCGCGTCCGGCAACCGCTTCAACCCCAACAAGCTCCTGCTGGACCCCTACGCCAAGGCTGTCCACGGCCAGGTCGACTGGGATCCGTCGCTGTTCACCTACAACCTGGGCGAGCCGGACTCGATCAACAACGAGGATTCCGCCAGCCACATGATGATGGGCGTGGTCATCAACCCGTTCTTCGACTGGGACGGCGACCAGAACCTGCGGATCCCCTACCACCAGTCGGTCATCTACGAAGCCCACGTCAAGGGCCTCACCCAGCTGCACCCGGAAATCCCCGAGGAGCAGCGCGGCACCTATGCCGGCGTGGCGCATCCCGCCGTCATCTCCCACCTGCAGAAGCTCGGCGTCACCGCCATCGAACTGATGCCGGTGCACCAGTTCGTCAACGACGGCACCCTGCAGGACAAGGGCCTGAACAACTACTGGGGCTACAACACCATTGGCTTCTTCGCGCCGCAGAACACCTACAGCTCCACCGGCGACACCGGCCAGCAGGTCCAGGACTTCAAGGCCATGGTCCGGTCCCTGCACAAGGCCGGCATCGAGGTCATCCTGGACGTGGTGTACAACCACACCGCCGAAGGCAACCACCTGGGTCCCACGCTGTCCTTCAAGGGCATCGACAACGCCGCCTACTACCGGCTGATGGAGGGCGACGAGAAGCACTACATGGACTACACCGGCACCGGTAACTCCCTGAACGTCCGCCAGCCGCACTCCCTCCAGCTGCTGATGGACTCGCTGCGCTACTGGGTCACCGAGATGCACGTGGACGGCTTCCGCTTCGACCTCGCCTCCACCTTGGCCCGTGAGTTCTATGACGTTGACAAACTGTCCACCTTCTTCGAACTCATCCAGCAGGACCCGGTAGTCTCCCAGGTCAAGCTCATCGCCGAACCCTGGGACGTGGGCCCCGGCGGCTACCAAGTGGGCAACTTCCCGCCGCAGTGGACGGAATGGAACGGCAAGTACCGCGACACCGTCCGCGACTTCTGGCGGGGCGAGCCCGCCACGCTCGGCGAATTCGCCTCCCGCATCACCGGCTCCGCGGACCTCTACGAGCACTCCGGCCGGCGCCCCGTGGCGTCCATCAACTTCGTCACCGCGCACGACGGCTTCACACTGGCGGACCTGGTGTCCTACAACGAGAAGCACAACGACGCCAACGGCGAGGGCAACAACGACGGCGAATCCCACAACCGGTCCTGGAACTGCGGTGTTGAAGGTCCCACCGATGACCCGGTAGTCCTTGGCCTGCGCGCCCGCCAGCAGCGGAACTTTATCGCCTCGCTGCTGCTGTCCCAGGGCGTCCCCATGCTCCTGCATGGCGACGAACTGGGCCGCACCCAGCAGGGCAACAACAACGGCTACTGCCAGGACTCCGAACTGACCTGGATCAACTGGGACACGGTGGACCAGCCGCTGATCGAGTTCACGTCAGCGGTCAACGCGCTGCGCGCCAAGCACCCCACCTTCCGCCGCAGCCGGTTCTTCGACGGCCGGCCCGTGCTGCGGGGCGAGGGCGAACGCCTGCCGGACATCGTATGGCTGGACCCGTCCGGCGAGACCATGAAGCCGGAAGCATGGGACAGCGGATTCGGCCGGTCCGTGGGCGTCTTCCTGAACGGGCACGGCATCCAGGGCAAGGACAGCCGCGGGCGGAGGATCACCGACGTGAACTTCCTGCTGTACTTCAACGCGCACGATGACACTGTGAAGTTCACGCTGCCATCCGACGAGTACGCCCCCGCCTGGGACGTCATTATCGACACCGCCGGGCAGAACGCGGACACCAAGCCGGTCAACGCCGGCGAGCCGCTGCCCGTGGAGGCGAAGTCCCTGGTGGTCCTGCGGGCCCACACCATCGAGGAAGTGGAACCCGACCATTCCGTGGCGGCCTCCCTGGCGGCATTGACCCAGACCGCCACCAGCGAAACCGAGTCGCTCACCGCGCCCATGGTGGCCGAGCCCGGGAAGACCACCAAGGTGGGCGCACGGAAGTCCCCCAACAAATGAGGGTTCCCGCGTCCACCTACCGCCTGCAGATCCGCAAGAGCTTCACCCTGTTCGACGCCGCGGAAAAGGTCCCTTACCTTAAGGACCTCGGCGTCGACTGGGTCTACCTCTCACCCATACTGACCGCTGAGCAGGGCTCGGACCATGGCTATGACGTGACCGACCCCTCCGCCGTGGACCCGGAGCGGGGCGGCCCCGAAGGCCTGCTCGCCCTGTCCAGGGCTGCACGCGAACACGGCATGGGCGTCCTGGTGGACATCGTGCCTAACCACGTGGGCGTGGCAACGCCTGCCCAGAACCCGTGGTGGTGGTCCCTGCTGAAGGAAGGGCAGGGCTCGCCCTATGCTGAAGCCTTCGACGTCGACTGGGACCTGGGCGGAGGAAAGATCCGGCTGCCGATGCTCGGCTCCGGCGAGGACCTGGACAAGCTGGAGGTCAAGGACGGGGAGCTCCGCTACTACGACCACCGCTTCCCGCTCGCCGAAGGTTCCTACTCCGACGGCGATACGCCCCAGGAGGTGCACAGCCGCCAGCACTACGAGCTGATGGACTGGCGCCGCGCGGATGCCGAGCTGAACTACCGGCGTTTCTTTGCGGTCACAACTTTGGCGGGCATCCGGGTGGAACTTGCCAGCGTTTTCGAGAAGGCGCATTCCGAGGTGGGCCGGTGGTTCAAGGAAGGCCTGGTGGACGGCCTGAGGGTGGACCACCCGGACGGCCTGGCTGATCCTGCGGGCTACCTTCGCTGGCTGAAGGACCTCACCGGCGGAGCCTACGTGCTGGTGGAGAAGATCCTCGAGCCGGGCGAGGTCCTGCCGCAGGACTTCGCCACCGAGGGCACCACCGGCTATGACGCACTGGCGGATGTGGACCGGGTGTTCATTGACCCGGCCGGCCAGCAGGCGCTGGATGCCCTGGACGCTGCCCTGCGGGGCTCACCAGCTCCGGCGGATTACGCCGAGATGATCCGCGGCACCAAGCGGATGATCGCGGACGGTATCCTCCGGTCCGAGGTGCTGCGGCTGGCCCGGCTGGTGCCGGAATCCCACGGACTTTCGGTGGAGCAGGCCGCTGACGCCATTGCGGAAATCATCGCGGCCTTCCCGGTGTACCGGAGCTACCTGCCTACCGGTGCCGAGATCCTCAAGGAGGCGTGCGAGTCCGCCGCCGCCCGCCGGCCCGAGCTGGACGTTGCGGTGGGGACGCTGCTGCCGCTGCTCCTCGACCCTGCCAACCCCATCGCAGTCCGGTTCCAGCAGACCTCCGGCATGGTGATGGCCAAAGGCGTGGAGGACACTGCGTTCTACCGCTACACCCGCCTGGGCACCCTGACCGAGGTGGGCGCCGAGCCCACCGAGTTCTCGGTGTCCCCGGAGGAGTTCCACCACCGGATGCTGCGGCGCCAGCAGGAACTGCCCCTGTCCATGACCACCCTGTCCACCCACGACACCAAGCGCAGCGAGGACGCCCGGGCCCGGATCTCGGTCATCGCCGAACTTCCCCAGGAGTGGACGGACACCCTGGACACCCTCCGGGAGCTGGCCCCCGTTCCTGACGGCCCGTACGAGAACCTTCTCTGGCAGGCGATCGTCGCCGCCTGGCCGGCCAGCCGGGAACGGCTCCAGGGCTACGCGGAAAAGGCCGCCCGGGAAGCCGGCAACTCCACCACCTGGACGGACCCGAACGAGGAGTTCGAATCGCAGGTCAAGGCGGCGGTGGACGCCGTGTTCGACGACGAGCGGGTCACCAAAGTGGTGGAGGACTTCGTGGCACGGATCGATTCGCACGCCGCCTCCAATTCCGTGTCCGCCAAACTGGTCCAGCTGACCATGCCCGGCGTGCCGGATGTGTACCAGGGCAGCGAGTTCTGGGAACGGTCCCTCACGGATCCGGACAACCGGCGGCCGGTGGACTTTGCGGTCCGCCAGGAGGAGCTGGCAAAGCTCGACGGCGGAACATTGCCTGAGGCGGGTACCGAAGCCAGCAAGCTCCTGGTCACCTCCCGGGCACTCCGGCTCCGGCGCGACCGGCCCGAACTGTTCCAGGGCTACAGCCCGGCGACGGCCACAGGTCCGGCGGCCGGGCACCTGCTCGCGTTCCACCGCGGGACGGAAGGCGCGCCCGGTGCCCTGACGCTGGCCACCCGGTTGCCCGCCGGACTGGCAGCCGACGGCGGCTGGCGGGACACCGCCGTCGAACTTCCCGTTGCCATGCAGGACGCGCTCACCGGCGCCGGTTACGCAGCTGGCGCCGTTTCGGTCGCGGACGTGCTGGGTACCTACCCGGTGGCTTTGCTGGTACCGGTGGATGGAGAACAGGCATGACCCTTGTGAACAGTGGCCCCGAGCGCTTCGACGTCTGGGCTCCGGAGGCCTCTTCGGTGACCCTAGTGGCCGACGGCCGGCAGTACCCGATGCTGAAGAAGGAGACGGCGCCCGGCTCGGAAGGCTGGTGGACCGCTCCGGACGCGCCGGGCAGTGGCGAGGTGGACTACGGCTACCTGCTGGACGGGGACGGCCACCCGGTGCCGGATCCGCGCTCGCGCCGGCTGCCGGCGGGAGTACATGAACTGTCCAGGACCTTTGATCCCGCCGCCCACGCCTGGCAGGACAGCGGCTGGAAGGGGAAGGAGCTGCAGGGTTCTGTCATCTACGAACTCCACGTGGGAACCTTCACGCCAGAGGGAACCCTGGAGGCCGCAGCCGCAAAGTTGGGCTACATGGCAGACCTCGGCGTCGACTTCGTGGAACTGCTGCCGGTCAACGGCTTCAACGGAACCCACAACTGGGGGTACGACGGCGTCCAGTGGTACGCGGTCCATGAAGGTTACGGCGGGCCGGCGGCCTACCAGCAGTTCGTGGACGCGGCGCATGCTGCCAGCATTGGGGTCATCCAGGACGTTGTCTACAACCACCTCGGCCCCAGCGGCAATTACCTGCCCAGGTTCGGCCCGTACCTGAAGCAGGGCGACGCCAACACATGGGGCGACTCGGTGAACCTGGACGGCCCCGGCTCCGACGTGGTGCGCGAGTACATCCTGGACAACCTGGCGCTATGGCTCCGCGACTACCACGTGGACGGGCTTCGGTTGGACGCGGTGCACGCCCTGCGCGACGAGCGGGCCGTGCACATCCTGGAGGAATTCGGTGCCCTGGGCGACGCGGTCTCCGCCGAAACGGGCCTGCCGAAAACCCTGATCGCAGAATCGGACCTGAACAATCCGCGCCTGCTCTATCCCCGGGATGCCAACGGCTACGGACTGGACGGGCAGTGGAGCGACGATTTCCACCACGCGGTCCATGTCAGCGTCAGCGGCGAGACCACCGGGTACTACTCCGACTTCCAGTCCCTGGGGGTGCTGGCGAAGGTCCTCAAGGACGGCTTCCTGCACGACGGCAGCTACTCCAGCTTCCGGGGGCGCCACCACGGCCGGCCCATCAACGCTTCGCTGGTACACCCGGCGGCGCTGGTGGTCTGCAACCAGAACCACGACCAGATCGGCAACCGCGCCACAGGGGACAGGCTGTCCCAGTCGCTGTCCTACGGGCAGCTGGCCGTTGCCGCCGTACTCACGCTGACCTCGCCCTTCACGCCGATGCTGTTCATGGGCGAGGAGTTTGCCGCCAGCACGCCTTGGCAGTTCTTCACATCGCACCCGGAACCGGAGCTCGGCAAGGCGACTGCGGAAGGGCGCATCAAGGAGTTCGAGCGCATGGGGTGGGATCCCGCCGTCGTGCCCGATCCCCAGGATCCGGAAACCTTCCGCCGGTCCAAGCTGAACTGGGACGAGGCCGCCGCGGGCGACCACGCGCGGCTGCTGGAGCTGTACCGTTCCCTGACGGCGCTTCGCCGGGAGCATGTCGAACTTGCCGGGCTTGGCTTTGGCGGGACGGACGTGACGTACGACGACGACGCCGGCTGGCTGCGTTTCCGGCGGGGGAGCGTTGAGGTGCTGCTGAACCTGTCGGACGCCAAGGTCCGGCTGGAAAATGTCCCCGGCTCAGTCCTGCTGGTGACCGATGAGGCTACCGCCCTTGAGGGTGAGGCCCTGGCGCTGGCGCCCTGGAGTGCGGCTATTGTGAAGTCCTGACCCGACATTCAGGCAAGGTTACGCCGCGGGCTGTTGTCAGCCCGCGGCGTAACTTTTGCTCCTTCGGTTGTTGCCCGCGTCACAGCTGGCAGGATGGGACCTATGACTTACTCCGCGGCGGAAGACCGCTACGAATCCATGCCCTACCGCCGCGTCGGCCGCAGCGGACTCAAACTCCCGGCCATCTCCCTCGGCCTCTGGCACAACTTCGGCGACGACAAGCCCTTTGACGAACAGCGCGCCATCCTCCGCCGCGCCTTCGACCTCGGCGTGAACCACTTCGACCTTGCCAACAACTACGGCCCGCCCGCCGGATCGGCCGAGACCAACTTCGGCCGGCACCTGCGTGACGACTTCAAGCCCTACCGCGACGAACTCATCATCTCCACCAAGGCCGGCTACTACATGTGGCCTGGCCCGTTCGGGGAATGGGGCTCCCGCAAATACCTCATTTCCAGCCTGGACCAGTCCCTGCAGCGCATGGGCCTGGACTACGTGGACATCTTCTACAGCCACCGGCCGGATCCCGAGACTCCGATGGAAGAGACGATGGGCGCCCTGGACTACGCCGTCCGTTCGGGCAAGGCGCTGTACGCCGGCATCTCCTCCTACACCCCGGAGCAGACGCTTGAGGCGGCCCGGATCCTGAAGGAACTCGGCACGCCGCTGCTGATCCACCAGCCCAGCTACTCCATGCTCAACCGGTGGACGGAGAACGGCACCCCCAACCTCTACGAGGCTTTGGACCAGGTGGGGGCGGGCTCCATCGCCTTCTCACCGCTTGCCCAGGGCATGTTGACGGACCGGTACCTCAGCGGCATTCCCGCCGATTCCCGGGCCGCGCAGCACAAGTCCCTGGACCAAGGCCTGATCACCGAAGAGAAGCTAAACCGGGTCCGGGGCCTGCACAGGATCGCCGAGGGCCGCGGGCAGTCCCTGGCCCAGATGGCCGTCGCGTGGATCCTGCGGGACCAGCCGAAGGGCTCGCCGGTCACGTCCGCCCTGATCGGTGCCTCAAGCGTCCGGCAGTTGGAGGACACCCTGTCCGCCATCAACAATCTCGACTTCACCGCGGATGAGCTGAACGCCATCGATGAATTCGCCGTGGAATCGGACATCAACCTCTGGAAGCAGACCGTCTGACTCCGTTACGGCTGTTTCACTGAGTGGGACAGGGGAACACTCCCTTGTCCCACTCCGTTGGGTACTATGAAAAGGCGCCGCGCGGCGCCGTGCCTGCCGGCCGCCGTCGTACTTCCTCCGAAGCCGAACCGGCCGGCTGACGTTTGTCCTCAAAGGAGTTCCGTGTCTTCACATCCGATTCGTGTTGCAATCGTCGGCGTAGGAAACTGTGCCGCTTCGCTGGTCCAGGGCGTCCACTACTACAAGGACGCAGACCCCAAGGCCACGATCCCCGGCCTGATGCACGTTGAGTTCGGCCAGTACCATGTGGGTGACGTTGAGTTCGTCGCCGCGTTCGACGTCGACGGCAAGAAGGTCGGCGTTGACCTGGCCGACGCCATCCTGGCCAGCGAAAACAACACCATCAAGATCGCCGACGTGCCGCCCACCGGCATCACCGTCCAGCGCGGCCACACCCTCGACGGCCTCGGCAAGTACTACCTCGAGACCATCGAGCAGTCCACCGAAGAGCCCGTGGACGTTGTCCAGGCACTCAAGGTCGCCAACGTTGACGTTATGGTCTGCTACCTGCCCGTCGGCTCGCAGGAAGCTGCAGAGTTCTACGCCCAGTGCGCCATCGACGCCGGCGTGGCCTTTGTCAACGCCCTGCCCGTGTTCATCGCCGGAACCAAGGAGTGGGCTGACAAGTTCACCGCCGCCGGCGTGCCGATCGTGGGCGACGACATCAAGAGCCAGATCGGCGCCACCATTACGCACCGCGTCATGGCCAAGCTGTTCGAAGACCGCGGCGTTACCCTGGACCGCACCTACCAGCTCAATGTCGGCGGCAACATGGACTTCAAGAACATGCTGGAGCGCGACCGGCTGGAGTCCAAGAAGATCTCGAAAACCCAGGCCGTCACGTCCAACGTCGAAGCCGAACTGGCCGCCAAGGACGTGCACATCGGCCCGTCCGACTACGTCCAGTGGCTCGATGACCGCAAGTGGGCGTTTGTCCGCCTCGAGGGCCGCAACTTCGGCGACGCGCCCGTGTCGCTTGAGTACAAGCTGGAGGTCTGGGACTCACCCAACTCCGCCGGCGTGATCATCGATGCCATCCGCGCCGCCAAGATCGGCCTGGACCGCGGCATCGGCGGACCCCTGCTTTCGGCATCGAGCTACTTCATGAAGTCCCCGCCGGAGCAGTTCAACGACGACCTCGCCCGCGAAAAGGTGGAAGCCTTCATCCGCGGAGACCTCGAGCGCTAAGCGTTGAGCCCGTCTGCCCCCTTGCGACCCTCTCTCACTTAACGTCGGTTTCTGGA